>CAIVPM010000413.1 GCA_903907815.1 uncultured Chitinophagaceae bacterium
GTCAATTAATACGAATGTTGGCGATAAGCCAGCTACAAAAGCATTGCAGGATATTATCTATTTAATAGAACAAATAAAAAAATATGGAGTACTTCCAGATGAATTAGAAAGAGCAAAAGCTTTAGTATTAAGTGAGGCAAAAAATAGTTATGAAAACTGGGGAAAAATATCCAACTATTTCATAGCCGAAGAGTATTTGAATCACTTTTTAACTGGTAAAAATATTATTACTGTTCCAGATAGATATAAGTATACTAAATCAAGTATTCCGAATATTACTGCCGACGAATTAAAAGACTTTTATAATAATTTTGAGTCTGCTTCAGGGAAGTTAGTTACCCTATCAAAATCTGAATCAGATACTGAAAGTGTATCAAACACTGTACTTTTAAAAATAGTAGAAACTGCTAAAAGTATACCTGTTGTACCTTATGTAGAAAAGGTTCTTAAAAAGAATTTAATGGATTCTATACCCAGTCCTATAGAACCTATTGAACAAATTACATCTGATACATTAGGAACTACGGTACTTAAATATAAAAATGGAGTTTCTGTAACTTTAAGACCTACCTCTTTTCAAAATGATGAAATAATTTTGAAAGCCTCCAGACTTGGAGGTTCTCATAACTATGGTTTAAATAATAAACAAAATGCGCAAACTGCAGCACCTATAGTGATGGATATGGGCGTAGGTAATTTTTCTTCAACAGATTTAAGTAAAATATTAACTGGTAAAACTGTCTTTGTAGCGCCATCTATTGAGCAGTATAAAGAAGGTTTTTTTGGGAACTGTAACAAAGATGGATTGACCGATTTAATGAAGTTGATCTATTTATATTGTACTCAACCTCGTAGAGATGAAAATGCATTTAACAGGTATATTAGCAATAAAAAAGAAAGTTTAAAAAATAATCTTTCTGATCCTAATTCTTTTACTAAAGACACTTTAAGTAGAATAGAATATCAAAATAGCCCTTGGTTAAGTATGTATAGTTCTCCTGCAGATTTTGATAATATTAATCTTGATTCGGTTCTACGTATTTATAATAACGTATTTGGTAACGCATACAATATGCATTTTACATTGGTAGGTAATTTTGATAGTAAAAAAATTATTCCATTATTGTCGGCATACTTAGGAACGTTGCCTTCTTCTGAAAGAAAAACGAGTTGTTTTGATGAAGGACTAAGACCTGCAAAAGGAGTTATTAAGGCAACAGTTAAAAAAGGTAAAGAGCCCAAGAGTACAGTGGTGTTTAAATTTACCGGAGAGATGAAATTTAGTGTGGAAAATGAAATCAAATTAAGCGCACTTACAGAGATATTAAATATTGAAATGTTCGAAATATTAAGAAAAGAACTTGGAGGTGTTTACCATACTTCTATTTATGGTAGTATTATCCGACAGCCATACGAACATTATGAAATAAATGTTGAATTCCCTTGTGCTCCCGAAAATGTAGATA
The DNA here is from genome assembly GCA_903907815.1 of uncultured Chitinophagaceae bacterium. Taxonomy (GTDB): domain Bacteria; phylum Bacteroidota; class Bacteroidia; order Chitinophagales; family Chitinophagaceae; genus CANFLJ01. The sequence goes on from CAIVPM010000413.1 coordinate 1,467, forward strand.
AATTATCTGAAGCTTTATTTGGGTTAATCAATAATATCAGAGAAGAAAAAGTAGATAGGGATCATTTTGATAAAGTAAAAAATCGTTTAAAATATTACTTTGGAGATAATCCAGCAAATAATTACTCCTGGTTAACAATACTTGATAATTACTGGATTAATAACGAATCTCCTATGCTCTTAAAAAAGGATAAAGACAAATTAGAGTCTTTATCTAAAAGAAATCTGCGAGAAGCCGCTAAGATGTTTTTTGATATGGATAATTATATAAAACTGGTCTTAAATCCTGAATAATTTCATCGAGGTTTGTGGTTTAAAGTAGATAGATAGGGGGAGTGAAAGTTATATACCGTTCAAAACTTTACATTTGCCCCCGTGAGAAAGTACAAACAACCAGTTATTTATAGAGATATTTTAGTAGAAGACTATGCTGCAGAAGGCAAAAGTCTTGCCCGTGTTGATGGTAAAGTGATTTTTATTGAAAAGTCAGTGCCCGGCGATGTGGTAGATATACAATTGAATAAAAGCAAAAAAGATTGGGCTGAGGCTTTTGTAGTTGAATATAAAAAATATTCTTCAGAAAGAGAGACTCCTTTCTGTGAACATTTTGGTACATGTGGTGGATGTCAATGGCAGATGCTTCCTTATAAAAAACAACTGGAATTTAAGCATCAGCAGGTTATTGATAATCTTACCAGAATAGCCAAAGTCCCTTTACCAGCAATAATGCCCATTATAGGAGCAGATCAGATAAATAGATACCGCAATAAAGTGGAGTATACTTATGCTACTAAAAAGTATTATACTCAAAAAGAGTTTGATGCAATAAGAGCTGAAGGGAAAGATTTGAAAGAAATTATGTTTGGTAGCTTTGGTGGTTTTCATGCTAAAGGAAGCTTTGATAAGGTAGTGGAAATAAATGAGTGTCACCTTCAGGCAGAACCTACTAACGAAATAAGAAAGTATATTGTAGAATATTGTCGTAGTAAGGAAATTCCTTTTTACGACATTAAAACGAAGGAAGGCTGGTTGCGAGGTATAATGATTAGAATAGCTACTACGGGTCAGATAATGATAAACATAATGGTAGGCTACGACGATGAGACAATGTTGAATGGATTGCTGGAAAACGTTAGTACAAAGTTCCCTCAAATTACCACTATTTTATATACTATTAATGTTAAGTGGAATGATAGCATTTACGATCTTACACCAATAGTATATACTGGTAACGGATATATAACGGAGCAGTTGGAAAACTATCAGTTTAAGATAAGTCCTAAGTCCTTTTTTCAAACTAATACTAAACAGGGAGAGAAGCTTTATACAGTAACCAGAGAATTTGCTGAGCTTACCGGAAACGAAGTGGTGTACGACTTGTATTGTGGTACGGGTAGCATAGGGATTTTTGTAAGCGATAAAGCAAAGAAGATTATTGGGGTAGAAGTAATTGAAGATGCTATAAGCGATGCCAAAGAAAATGCAACTATGAACAATATAGATAACTGCTCTTTTTATGTAGGCGATGCAGAGAAGATTTGTAACGATGAATTCTTTGCTAAAAATGGCAAACCCGATGTAATTATTACCGATCCTCCAAGAGTAGGAATGAGCGAAAAATTAGTTAAGAAATTACTGGATATCGAAGCACCTTTAATTGTTTATGTAAGTTGCAACCCGGCTACGCAGGCAAGAGATTTAAGTTTGCTGGACGAGAAATATACGGTTACTAAAATACAGCCGGTTGATATGTTTCCACAAACACATCATATAGAGAATGTAGTGCAATTAAAATTGAAAAAATAGTTAGAACATGAGAGATTTCAGACCAAGTAGGTTTCAGATATTACCCGTAATAATTAAGAACCTGCTGATCATAAATGTAATATTCTTTTTAGCTCAGAATACCGTGGGTAAAAAGTTTTTTGATATGGAGGATTTATTCGCCCTTCATACTTTTCAAAGTAGTTTATTCAGACCATGGCAATTGATTACGCATTTGTTTATGCATGGCGATTTAGGACATATTTTTAGTAATATGCTGGCTCTATGGATGTTTGGTTCTGTGCTGGAAAATTACTGGGGTCCTAAGCGTTTTATTACTTTTTATTTTGTTTGTGGTATTGGGGCTGCTTTGGCGCATATGACGGTACTGTTTATCGAAAACCAGCAGATGATAAATACCTTCAATCATTTACAAACAAATAGCAATGCAGCAGTGGAAGCTTTTGTAAGTAAATATCCACCAATGTACAGGGTGGAGACCTTACAGGATCTGATAACTTCCCGATTAAACGAAGCTACCATTGGAGCATCAGGAGCAGTGTTTGGATGTCTTGCTGCCTTTGGCTATTTATTCCCTAATACACTTATTTATTTCTACTTTTTTATCCCTGTAAAAGCAAAGTGGTTTGTACTGATATATGCTGCATTCGAATTGTCGATGGCTATACATAATTCGGCAGGAGATAATGTAGCGCATGTAGCACATCTTGGTGGTGCATTAGCAGGAATAGTGATGGTTTATTTATGGAATAAAAGAAACAGAAACAATTTCTATTAATGTCTTTATTTCTGTTATCGGGAAAAATTAAAAACCACTTAAACCCGTAACTTGTACTTTATTATATTTGTTTTAATAGATGCACCATAGTCACTGTGGTGCATTTTATTTTAATAATACTGTTCGCATTTAAAAGTGGGTTAACAGTATTGTTTTATCAATAATAATTAGCAATAAATAGGTTTAAAGTATGGGAAAAGCAATTCTGTTTCTACAAGTAATTATGTTACCACTGGTAGTTTTATCTCAGGATAAAACAAATGCCAACACAAAATGGTCTACCCATTTTCAAACTACTATTGTTTATCAGCATCAGAACTCTTTTGCTGCTAAATATTCGGGTCAGAATAGTCTTGATACAAATGCCAATGAAGCATATTCTCAAACCTCCACTTTTTACTTTGGTAGAAAATTGTGGAAAGGCGGCAGCGTCTATTTAAATCCAGAGATTGCAGGTGGTTCAGGCATCAGTCATGTAGTAGGTTTGGCAGGTGCTACCAATGGAGAAACATATAGGGTAGGGAATCCTTCACCAACACCATTTATTGCCCGGGGCTATTTTCAACAGATAATTGCCATTGGACATTCTAATAATGAATATCAGACTGATGGGTTAAATCAATTAGCCGATAGCATTCCTTCCTCGAGGTTGGTGATATCTGCAGGTAAGTTTTGTGTATCCGATTTTTTTGATGATAATAGTTATAATCATGATGCAAGATCGCAGTTTTTAAACTGGTCTATCATGGCACATGGTGCATGGGATTTTCCTGCCGATGTACGTGGGTATACTTCCGGAATTGTTCTGGAATATATTAAACCTACCTGGGCATTGCGTTTTGCTGCTGTTCAGGTTCCTCTGACTGCCAACGGACTTTCTTTAGACTGGAATATAGGAAAGGCTAATTCCGAGACCCTTGAGTTCGAGAAGAAATGGAGTATTAATAAACGTCCGGGTACTTTTAGAGTAGCTGGCTTTTTAACCTTTTCCAGAGCACCTGAATATCAGTTAGCTATTAATGATTTAAAGAATGGCGATAGCGTCCGTTTATTAATATTGAGTGGTAAGAAAGAGTGGGATAATTACGAAGGCAAAAAGTATGGTTTTGCATTTAATGCCGAACAGGAAATTGCCAATGGAATAGGCATGTTTGCAAGGTATAGCTGGTGCGATGGACATTCTGGTGATTGGGCATTTACCGAGATAGATCGTAACTTTCAAATAGGGTTTAATTTCGATGGTAAACGCTGGAAAAGAAAGGATGATGCTTTTGGTATATGTGCTGCCATTAATGGTTTAGCAACCGATCATAGAGCATACCTCGAAGCTGGTGGTATAGGATTTATTCTGGGAGATGGCAAATTGAATTATGGTACCGAAAATATTCTGGAAGCTTATTACAGGGCTAAAATAACGCCGTACTTATCTATATCTGCCGACTTTCAATTTATTACTAATCCAGGATACAATAAAGATCGTTCTGGTCCTATATATGTTCCAGGAATTAGAGCGCATGTGGAGTTGTAGGTACTAACTCTTTCTTTTTTTACTTGGGCGTTGCCTGCGGCCGGGCTATCTCTTCCTATCTTTCTGTGCCACTATGCAGGTAGGTTATATAGGATAGTTGTTAGTGGCACAGAAAGGATATTCCCTTATAGCCCTAACGCAATACACCTATGTTTTGCTGAATAAAATGTTCTTAGGAGTATGAAAATAAGATATCTACTAAAGGTTGTAATAGATATGTTACAAGGAATTTTAAACTTCTTTCGCTTCTTTCAAAGCTTGTATTTCAATGTCTAAAGAAATACGAAAATCAGTCTGTCTAATTTTTTCAAGTAATGGTTTGATAGATGGTATTATTCCTTTCAATTTAGCTTTAATTATTACACCTATAGTTCCAGTATATTTTATGCCAAGTTTTAAAGCTATTTTTCTGGCTTTGTAATCGTCCAGAATAATTGTACTATCTGGTATTTCAAGAGCAAGCGCTATTGCACTTGATTCACCTCTATCAATTTGTAATTCTAAAAGCTTTTGTTTATTAATATCGGCAACTTTTTTAATCTCCACCCACTCTGGTAAAGTTTCTCCATATTCAATTGCTATATCAATAGTAGTAATTATTTGACCATAAACTTTATGTAAAATATCCAACTCTCCAATTTTAGTTAATAATATAAAGCAGCTGGTATCTGATATTATGGTCTTAGGCATTGGATACGTCATTAGATAAATCTGAAGCAGGATAATTAAATAGCGAAACATTATAGCTGCCTAATAATTCAGCGAATGTTCTTTTAGTTAAACCAGCTATTTCAGCCGCTTGCCCAAGCGATAGTTTACCTTGTTCGTATAGTTTTGTAGATATAAGCATAGCTATGTCTTTATTATCAACATCTACTGTGTCTGGTATATTTATCGTTAACGTTCTCATGTTTCAAATGTAGCATTATTTGCTAATCTTAGTAAACTTAAAATTATTTTTAATTAATAATACATCAGGTCTTTAATAAAATAACACCTAGCATTAGTAATTAAATGAAACTTAAAGGCTGCAATAGATTCGTCACAGCCTCAGCCTGCAAAGAGTGACTTTTCGATTATTTAGTAAGTTGATCCTAGTGGGGGCGTGTATGCAATCTTCTAATCCCAGAATGGTTTTCTGTGCAAATGAAATATTGAAGTAATAATAACTTCCCCTTTAATTGTATCTATTGTATAATGAAGGAAATATTGGAATTTAGAACAAGTTATAGTCCTAATGTTCTGGTACTTTACAGAGCCAATAAATGGATTTTGTTTTATAGTGGAAATACTTAACCTTATATCTGTCAGCAATCTTTTTTCAAGATCTGTTTGTTTTTTCTCATACCAGACTGTTGCTGTTTTTAAGTCCTTTAAAGTATCTGGTAAGAGAATGATTTATAGATTTTAATCTCTTCTTTCTACCTGCTTGAAAAAGGTCTTTTCATCTATCCCCAATGAAGGGTTTGATTGGTAAGCCGACAATCTTTTTATGGTTTCATCTTGTTGCCATTGAGGAATAGGGGGTTCCAGAATATCTATTGCATCCATCAGTTTAAGATCTTCAATAATAGCCGCAGCGTATTCTTTTTTTATTGCAATTTGATAAACAATATTATTCATGATACCTTTTTTATTTTTCCAAATCTACATATAAACCAACAAAACAATTCATAATCAATAAAACATTTATTTAATTAAGTTCAAATTTTTACATAAAACGCAGCTATGGCTGCAATAGATTCGAAACTAGAGTTGATATAAAGAGTAACACCCTGCATTTAAGTATGCTAGACCAGGGTATTACATTCACTTACTTCTTTATCTATTGCTTCGTAGATTATTTAAAAGCCTTCAACGCATAGCTTGGCATCCCATCATTTCCCCAGGCACTTAGTATATAATGACTCCAGCTTCTGGCACCCTCCGGTTCCCAGTACATTACACCCAGACCTTTACCATTCGGCACTGCCCTTACTTTAGCCTGTACTGCCAGCAGCATATTGTAGGTATTCTCCACCAGCGTATCCACACCACCGGTTTCCACTACCATTACTTCTTTTTTATAGCGGCTCGCCATATCTATTAAGTTGTAGCCAAGATCATTAATATTCTTCGTATAATCCGGACTACCCGATAGCCAGTATGGATAGTACGACATACCTATCACATCGTACTTCGCACCATATAGCTGGGCACTATCAAACCACCAGCGGAACTTAGCATTGTTATTTCCTTCATCCACATGCAGTATCACTTTCGAAGTAGGACTAACCAGCTTTATAGCATCATATCCATTATTAATCAGTTGTACAAGGCCCGGCCAGTTATTGGTATTACCCTCCGGATATATCATTCCCGTAGCCGTTTCATTACCCACCTGCACCCACTCGGGCGTTATACCACTGTTCTTCAGTGCCGTCATTACATCTACTGTGTAGTTGTATAAATCGGTAAGCAATACCGGAAACGAATGCCCTTGCCATGCCTGCGGTTTTACTTGTTTACTTGGGTCGGCCCAGCTATCGCTATAATGAAAATCAATCATTACTTTCATCCCCCAGCTTTTTGCTCTTACTGCCATTGCTACCGTTTCGGTTTTACTGCAATGACCACTAAAAGGATCGTTCGATGGATTTACCCAGGTTCTTAACCGGATAGCATTGATGCCATGATCTTTTAAAATTTTAAAGCAATCCTGCGCCACGCCACTATCATTATAGAATTTATAGCTCGATGCCTCCATCTGAGGAAGCCAGCCAATATCGGCACCCTTTACAAAGCTGTCGGGTACTATTGGCGTTATTATAGTAGTGGGATTCTTTGTTTTACTACATGCTGTAAGGCAGAGGAGGACATTGATAAACAGAATAACAAACTTCATATTATTAAAATTAATAATGAAAAGGAATGAGCAAAGATAGAAGTCTTAATTCATTAGACTCTTCTATATTACTACTGTAATGTGTTCTTTATTTTGTCTAAAACGAGATTAAGGTACTGTTTACTAATGCAGCTAGGGCTGCAATATATTACGTCATATGGACAGCCTGCATTTAAGTATGCTGTTCTCAGTGTGGGAGCCCCTTATAGATAATCTTATTTTAATCCTATAGTAATAACCAATGCTTTTCGGCACATCTTATTGGCTGCTATTTTATTTCATCCAGGTTTTAATTGCCTTTATAAATGCAGTTTGCTGGTCGATAAAAACATTATGAGAACAATTGTCAAAATAGGTAAGATTGTTCAATCCAATCTGAGCTTGTAAGTCAGCAATTTGTTGTGTAGAATAAAGACCATCATCTTTACCATACAACCCATATATTTTTATTTTTAACCTTTTTAAATGCTCAATATTATCAGTCAGATTTAAGGTTGTATATTTTTCGTTTTTCCAGAACCCTTGTGGCGCTTGATAGGTCATTTGGGAAGCATACTTTTTTAATGAGGTATCGCTTCTAAAAGTAGCATAGATGGCCTTAGCTTCTTCTGTTGGATTTTTAGGTGAATAAGAACCAGTTTGCATGGCGTGACTAAAACAGTATGAACTGTATAGTAAACTGGTTGTATCCATTTTCTCCAGCATAGATACATACTGTAGGTTAATACTATCTTTTTTATTGGTGTAAAATGATTTTGATTTTACTATAATATTTTTAAAAGTCTGTTGTAAAGAAACAGGTGCACCCACAAGAATAATTGATTGAACTTTCTGAGGGTTTGCTTCTGCAAAAAGTGTTGCTACAATTCCACCAAAACTATGTCCTATTATTATTGCATTCTTTAGATTATAGGTAGTGTAAATGCTGTTTATATCATCGAATGTTTCTTTGAAAGTAAATTTTGCATTAGGGTCTTTGCTTCTTCCTTCCCCACGCCTGTCATAAACAATTACGTAAAAGCCATTGTCTGCAAGTTTTTGTGCCGTTGTTGCTTCAAAGTTTATACAATTATATCCAGGCCCACCATGTAGGAAAATAACTGCTTTGTCTTTGTTGCTACCAAATGTTTTGCTGTAAATAGTCTGACCATACGTAAAAACAGATGTCAGTAAAAGAATTGCAAAAATAGTTGTCTTCATTTTTGTGTTTTGATGTATAAAAATAGCAGGAAAATAATAACCGATGGTGATTATTTTTTAAGCTGTGCCGAGTGGGGGAACATTACGTCAAGCAAAGTTTGTTAAGCCCCAATAATGCTAAACCTAATGTTGCCTGCTGTTAAATTCTGGCATAACCAAGGTTTTCAATTTCTGTAAGGTCTTTTATCAAATGAGTTTTACAGTCCTTTAATACATATAGATAGTCACTTATTTCTGTAACATAGCGAAACATATGGTCTGTAATCAAAAAACCCTTTTTAGACTTTTCTATTGCTAACAGTTCAGTTACCTTCTCAATTTGAATTGGCATTAAATGTGAAAATGGCTCGTCGAGCATAGAAAATTGAGCCTTTGACTTTATAATAACATATACTTCTATTAATCGTCTTTGTCCACCTGATAAAGTCTTAATGGAAGATTTGAATTTATTTGAAAATTCTGGGAATATATTTTCAAAATCAGAAAACGATAAGTCAAAATCGGAAAATATTCTTTTAAGTGTCAGATGTGAAGGAATGAAATTAAATTGAGGTAAATAAGTCAGCAAGTCGGGTCTTTTAAATGCTTGAAAAATGGTCATATTATCAAAACGAATTGATTTACTAACTGGATTTAAATTCCCATATACAACATTCATTAAACAAGTTTTACCCTGACCATTGCGTCCTAAAATTCCTGTGACTTTTCCTGTTTCGCATTTAAAATATATGTCTGATAATATTCTTTTTGTACCAAACTCTAACTGAATACTATCGACTTCAAATTTATGTTGCATTGATTTTATAGGTTATAATTAATGAAACAATAAACAGCATTATATCAAACGCTAAAGTGGAAGACCAAAGTATAATTTTAGAAACACCTAAATTCTGATAATAGTATATGTCTCTTTCTTTATAGTTATTAATAAAATAATAAACAAGTCCGAGTGTTCCTATCTTAAACCAGCATAATGGAAAGAAGGTTGAAAGGCCATTTTTATAAAAAATCCAGATACAACAAATCGTGATTGCCGTTGTTGCAATACAATAATTTCTGTAAAATGTCAGCAGGAGTTTTATAATTTTAAAAGGTTTCAAATTCATAGCAGTTAACTAAAAAGGCTTGGCGTAGTTGGGGTCTACATTCTGTCAGCAGATAACGATAGTTGATAATTGCAAAATTGCTGTTTTTTATTCTTTGCCAAATATATAACATTCAGCGGCACTGTGTGGGTATGCTATTTTATTTTTAAAATTAAAGGGGGAAGTTTTCTTCTATAGTTATCAATGAGTACAGTTTTTATTTCATCAATAATTAATACAGCACCAGATTTCATACTTTTTATAAAAGCCTTTACTTTATCATCGAAGAAGTTATTGGTAGTTATGTATTCAAGCTTGTCACCAGTTTTAATTAAAGTGAATGAATCAATTTTCCATTCTTTTATTGAACATTTAAGGCTATCCATATTTAGCAAAGAGTCTTTTGAAACAATACCATGATACAGACCAGGAATGATAATCTGAGCGCTATTTTTAATGCGTTCTATAAGAGAATAATAATGCATAGTATCTGATTTCTTATTAGAATAATATATAGTATCAAATAGCTTATTATAATATTGTGAAAAAGACTGCATAAATTCATTAACCTTCCATTTTAAAGTTACATCCGATGAAGCTTGTGTGTATTGTGCAGTATCATTTTTATGTTTCAATGCAATTTTAGAAAGAAGACCTGTATCAAGAATGTCTCGCATTAAGCCAGTATAAATAATGCATCGTATAGCCGGGAATGAATCATCTGTATATTTTATTAGTGTTTCATTGGGGCAATTCATCATTAAAGTATAGTAGGAGACTTTTGTTTCATCATCCCATCTTACTAAATCCCCAGTAACTGATTCCATTAGTAAATCATTTTTAAATCTGTTAAATAAAGAATCACACAGATTTGTTTGACCATAGCAGAACTGAACTATAAAGATATTTAATAGTATAAAGTATCTCATTTGCACATTTTATTACAAGTTAACAAGCAATATTCTTCAATACCCAATATAGCCAGACCTAATGTTGTTGGCTGTTTTTCTCTCAATGCACATCAAGTCCACTAAAATTAATTTCACTAACTGCAACATCTGAATATTTTGTCCCTTTATAAATTTCTATAATCTCGAAGGTCAATATTAAATCTTTTTTCTTGTCATTAGAACGCACTGGGTTAATCATAAAAGATTGCTGGGCTGTTGTGTCAGCTAAATTAAGAATTGCATAAGGTTCTCCATTTATTAACAGCTTAAATTTTTTCACTCGTGAGTTTGCTTTAAACAAGTCTATGTTTTTTATGTAACCATTGTAAATCTGAATTTCGTTAACTCTTGCAGATAATGGTTTGAAATGAAAATTAACTTTCTTTCCAATTACTCCATTTGTAGTGTCAGGAACCCAGGCAGTTAAAAGATTAAAGTCGTGTAAATTGTCTGGTTTATAATTTATATTATTCTGTTCAGTCAAGTACGAATTTGATGTCACTTTATACATCTGTCCTCCACAATACCAACTACAACCTGGGCCTTGTGTCAAAGGTCCACTCCCCATTTCTAAACTGTCAATCAGAACTTTTTCAATTGCAGAAAGTGTATCATAGTTAATATCAAATGAATTTATTTTTTGATATTTATCCATTGCTTTCTGCCAAATAACTTGCTCTTTTGGTGTATAGTTATTTGCACTTCCTATTGTTGGTTTTATAGTTTTTATTTGTCCAATAGTAGTTATTGAAACAATTAAATTCAATAAGATAAATATGTATCTGGATGTTGTCATATAATATGGCTACTAACTAAAAAGGCTTGGCGTTGTTGAGGTCTACATTCCGTTAGCAGATAACGATAGTTGATAATTGCAATATTGCTGTTTTTTATTCTTTGCCAAATATATAACATTCAGCGGCACTGTGGGGGCGTTTAATAGAATGGACTTACCAAGAAGTGGACTAAATATGCATACTAAGCCTTTATAATTTTGTCATAATGATATACCTCAATTTCTGAAAAAATAAAATCTTTAGCGTTATTTGTTATTATAGGAATATGTAAGGATTTAGCATGTGCAGCTATTAATAAATCCATAGGTCTGTTTTCCCTGCCAGTAAAATATTTGTTTAAAAACCTGGTTGATTCTTTGTGTGCAGCATCGTCAAAATTATGAACGATAAAAAATTCTCTTAAAAACTTTCTGGTATCTTTCTTTTGGGCAAGTTGAGAGCCAGCCATTATTTCAACATATACCAGAAAACTAATAATGAAAGTAAAATGTTTAAATGCTTTTAGTTTGTCTAGAGCTTTTGTTCTGTTTTTTAGAATATCCAATACAACATTGGTATCCAGCATTATTTTAAGCACGCCCGTAAGTTGAGGATAGACCCGATTTCTTAGCAAATGCAGCAGCAGCTAACAATGCTTCGTAACTACCTTTTTTCTTTTTGCTTGTATCAGTAGTAGTCTTTTTTGCTGTTTTTGCTTTTGAGTTAGTATTTGCCATAACTATTATTGTTAATCAAATATAATCAACATTCAACTTAAATAATTTTTATGTTTTAGAAATACACTGATTGCTCTTTATTATCCTAAATATTTAAGTTGAATTTTTGATACCATGAATCCAAGAATCTTAATTCCTATGACGGATTCTAATGATTATGACTCCAATTGTTTTGTAAGCTGTTCCGAGTGAGGTACAATTTCAATTGAAATGGCCTAATATTGATTTCTTGATTTTAGTAATAAAGCTTGTGATTGGAGGATCAATTATATACCCCTTTTTTATATAAAATTCAAGTAATTGATAATACACATCTTTTTTATTGTTGCAGATGGTCAAAAATAATGAGTTAGGAACTTTAGTTGCTGCTAATTAAATATGGGTAGGTTGCACAAGGTCTGATTTGATTTCTTTTTTTAATTTCAAACTCTGCCTAATTGTTTCCTCAGCTTCCAGTGTTAAGGATATATTGTCATTGTTAATTATGTTAGGATTTATTATTCTAAGTGATTCATAGAATTGCTCAAATTCTTCTTCACTTTGAAACAAAAATTCTTTTGGATTGAAATAGCCTTCTAGTTTACAATTAGCAAGATAAAAATGAATAGTAGAAATTAATTCGCTTCCTAAGTCAATTGCAATATCTCTTGCCATAGTTATTACAACTTTTGTTTCATTCGAAAATTTTCTATCCATGTATTATTTTCAATTTGTAGTATTATACATAACTAAGTCATGAAGTAAACATAGATTAATCAATTTCCTTGCTATTGCAAATACTCCTGTTGTACGTTTGGCGTTCTTACAGGGGATGTTGGTAGTAGTTTCTTTCTACCATTTTCTCCATTCACTTGCTAATCCTTCTCCACTTCCATATTTGTGTGGGTCAAGACCGCAGGCAACCGTTATTTTATCTGTCAATTCACACAAGTCTTCTCTCTCTCCTGTTTCAATTAAGCCTTCTATTTCATCATTAAGTATGTTAGTCTTGATAATAGCACTCTTAAACAATTCTTTTTTTTGTTCTTCACTTCCATTTTCTCCAAGATTAATAAGAGAAGTGATTAAGTCGTCAAAAACCTTTTTAGTTTTATCACAGTTTTGTTTTGTGTATTGGGTCAAGCCATCATTATAACTTTCTCTCCATTTGTCAAAAGGATAAAACTCTTTTGTGGCTAATAGTTTTTTTTGATAGTCAATATTTGTTGTTTGGTTTTGAGGCTTGTTTACACTGTCTTTTTTACCAAATAATTTGTCGAAAAATCCCATATGGTTATTATTATTTTTTTTGTCTGATGATAAGCAACTATAAATTATCAAACTCAATATTGTTAGTATAATTAGTGTTCTCATAAAATTACCGCCAAAGGAGTTTAATCCTTATTTTCTTCCTTTGGTTCTTCTTTTTTAGCTTCTATACCTTCTGAAAATAAATAAAATGATATTCCATTTCTATAATATTCATTATAGATAGTTTGTGACTTTTTATCATCAGGATCAGTTGGAAATTCTTCCCTGAAATTATTTATATCCATGTTGTTTATCTCTTTTACAAAGAAAAAATGATCCAGAAAGAATTCAGATGAAAAATCTTCTTTAAGTGATAATGTCATGAAGTTTCTTAATATTAAAGGGGAGTTTTGAGGGGAGAAATTTTTTACATAAACAATTGTTTTCTTGTTTGGATTATCATTTCTGATTGTTTCAACTTTATCTACATCTTTATTCCAATCCAGTTTACTGGTAGATATAATATTGAACTTAGATTTTGTTATTGATGTTTTTGGAGCAATAAATGTAATACGTTCTTCTCTTGTAGTAGTAGTAGTGGAAGTGCCAATACTTGTTCCGAAAACATTAGCAATTGGTGATGATCCAAACTTTGAAATTGATGCAAAGCTGGTTGAAATTGATTTACTTTTTGAAATAGTAGCATCATTCCAATATTCTTGTTTATTACCATTAACAAAGAAGTTAGCTTTCTTCCAATCTATATAAATTGGTCTATCTAATTTATTATATACAGTAAATGAAAAAATACCCGATTTATCCCAAAAGTAATAAGCTATCTTTATGGTATCATTTTCAAATAAATAATAGGCAGAATCCTTTTGAATGGTAATATTGGGTGTAATAGTTCCTGTTTTGTATAATTCAACAAATTTAGTTGTACAACTAAAAAAAGCTATAACTAGACTTAATAACAAAATCCTATTTCTCATACGTTAATTTGTAAAGACAAATATATAAATATTCTATCTATGTGAATAATTCTACATGTTACCTCAGTTCTTTTTCTATAATAATATAGTTTATAATGAATGTATACTGGATACTCGTTATGTACTTATTTCTCCAATGTATTATGCTCCAATTATTTTGTATGCTGTACTACATAAGTAAACTGCAGCTGCAAGCTGCAATATATTACGTCACAGCCAAAGGCAGTGACGAGTATCACCCTGCATTTAAGTATGCTGTTCCGAGTTGGGGGATAAAAAGATAAGATGAAGAAAACTCCTTATAATCTGTTTCAAATGCATTATAAAGTGTTTCAAGACCTATATAATTTGTTTCAAATGCATTATAAAGTCTTTCAAGTCCTATATAATCTGTTTCAAATGCATTATAAAGTGTTTCAAGACCTATATAATTTGTTTCAAATACATTA
>CAIVPM010000414.1 GCA_903907815.1 uncultured Chitinophagaceae bacterium
AGGAGGAAGGAGTTAGGAGATAGAATAATACAGCTTACATTTATACCTTTTGACTAATAAGAATCGCTCCTCAAATTAAGTTTAGTTTTTCTTTTTTTAGTCTTTAGTTTTTGTATTATGTTTCTCCTGACTCCTATATTCTGTCTCCTAACTCCCATGTATTTCTCCTGACTCCTATATTCTAACTCCTAACTCCCATGTATTACTTCGGTTTAGCATTTTCATTCGATTTAGAAACTGGTCCTGTTCCTTTATTATTAAAGGCAGCTCCATATACACAAAGTTCTTCGCCAGAAGGTAAGCCGGTAACCACAACATTGTGATGTGTGTTGGGTACTAAATAAATCTTTTTTAATCCAATAGTAATAATAATGGTATTGCCATTTTGCGATACCACTGCATCGGGAGGGGTAATGGCAAACAGATATGATTCCGACAAATGCTGCGGTGCAGAAGCAATATCTATATTACCAATGGTTTTAGAAGCTTCGGAATAAAAGGCTCTTAAAGTTTCTGTTGTAGCCAATGGTACTGTTTCTGCAGCAGTAGCGTCGAAACCCATTAATAATATGAATTCTTTATCACCATTTGCCACCGAATTTACGTAGCCTGCAAGCCTACGGAATAAACCATCCCATACCTTTTCCGAAGTATGCATTGCTGCTATTGCAGCATGATCGCCACTTTCGGCCAAATGAAAGGTTGAATCGAGATTGCTTTGTGCATCGCTTAAAGTTAACAATGGGTCGGGTAAATTTTTTAGTTTGGTAGCCTGTGTAGTTACTGCTAAAACAATAATTTTCCCTTTCTTCACCTTGTTTGCAACGGGTGAACTAAATAAATCTAATGATACTTGCACTTTTAATTTTGACATAACGTTTCTTTTAATGTTGATTGGTATACAATCATCTTTTTAATACTTTGAAATCTTTATAATTAATTAGTTTCAATAAAGGAGGGGTTACATATTGCTATTTTGAGTTTGTTTTTGTCGGTTTGTATACATTCCTTGTTATTCTCTTAAAGAAGAATCATTTTCTTTAAACAAAATGTAATATTCCTTTATAAGAAATCCTTTTTATGTATACAGAATCTGTTAAACGGTATAAGGAATTTCATTTTCTGTATACATAATATTCATTCCTCTTACAAGAAAATCGATTTGTCTATACACTATCTCTCTAACTCTATAAGGAAATGCATTTTCTGTGTACAGTTGGCGAAAGTTTGTATACAGAAATTCAGTTTTTGTATACGGAAAGGCATTTTTTGTATCATTTATAGCCATTGTTGTATATAGTTTGTAATGGATAGTACATAAACAGGAAATGAAATGAATAAAACAGCAGCGTTTCGGTTATAGAAACGGGCGGGACTATACAACAAATAACCAGGTTGAATGTGGAATGCTTTAGAGCAGATTGCTA
Organism: uncultured Chitinophagaceae bacterium; assembly: GCA_903907815.1. GTDB lineage: Bacteria > Bacteroidota > Bacteroidia > Chitinophagales > Chitinophagaceae > CANFLJ01. The sequence goes on from CAIVPM010000414.1 coordinate 1,428, forward strand.
AAAGGATTAATTTGCCGGAAGAAGGCTTTTTTGCAGAAGAGCAGAAAATAGTTGTTGTGGTATACCGCATAAGCGAACCAAACTACTAAGGAATTGGATGTGGTAAAAATGGAAAACGATGATTTGTTGTCATACGTAATATTTAAGACTGTAAATTGAAGCTTATAATTTCATGTGGCAACGGTATTACCGTTATATATTCACGCAATCGAAGCCGAAGAAAAATGGAAGTCTTTTAAATTTAGCTGGAAATACGTATTGGAATAATGAAAAAACCTATATTTGGTTGCGCTTCCCTATTAATAACTGTAAAAACTACAGCATGAAAAAATACTCCCTTCTACTTGTTACATTCTTTGTAATGATAACCACTATTACAAAAGCCCAGTATGTAAATATCCCTGATAGTAATTTCAGGAAGTATTTAATACAAACATTCCCGAGTTGTTTTAATGGGGCTGGACAAATGGATACTACTTGCAGTGGTGTGTTGAATGCAGGCACTATTTATTGTAGCCATGGGAATATCAGTGACTTGACTGGATTGGAATATTTTAAGAATATTCAAATATTAGACTGTAGTTATAATAATCTTATTTCATTACCTAAACTACCCAATAATTTATTAGTATTAGAATGTAATAATAATCAACTCACAACTATTTCAAAACTACCAAATAATTTATTAAAATTAATGTGTGGTTATAATAAACTTACAAGTCTTCCAATATTACTTAATACTATAAAATATTTAGATTTTTGTAATAACAATATTTTGAGTTTTAATAATTTTCCAAGTACACTATCATTCTTCAATGGTTCAGTAAATTATTTAACATCATTACCCAACATTCCAGTTACATTAGAAACTTTATGGGTGGAACATAATAATATTGATTCATTACCTTCATTACCAAATACCTTATTACTTTTAGGTATAGACTTCAATACTAATATTAAAATTCCAACACATCTTCCAGATTCTTTAAGGAAAATATATCTTGGAGGATGTTATATTACTAAATTACCGCCAATTCCTTCTAAACTAACAACTTTATCTGTTGAAATTAACAATCTTACCTCTATTCCAACTTTACCAAAAACACTAACTGATTTGAGATGTAATGGTAATCTTTTAACGTCCTTACCTATCCTTCCAGATAGTTTATTATATTTTGATTGTGGAGGAAATCCCAGCAATTTAACTCCTCTGCCTAAATTACCGTCAACTTTACAACTTTTAAAGTGCTATTCTGATAATTTATCTTATTTACCACAATTACCAGATAATCTATTTACATTGATTTGCGATGGAAATAATATAAATTGCTTACCAAGACTTCCTCAAAACTTATATCAACTTACAATTGATACGAATAAAATAAAATGTTTGCCAAATAAAATAAATGGTAATGTTTATAATTATGTTGGTTATAATCCTGTTACATTACCTATATGCAATCCAACTAACAATGTAAATGCTTGCCAATCTTTTCCAACCATTAGCGGCAATGTATTTTACGATCAGAACAATAATGGCATAAAAGATGCCAATGAATACAACGATGCTTATGCAATGGTTTTCTTAAGCAATGGAGAATATGCTTTTACCGATACCAATGGTAATTATCAACTATCAGCCGATACGTTGGGTACTTATTCGGAAGTAGTACTTACGCCACCATATATTGTTCCTAATCCTGGTATACAATCTTTTACTTTTAATAGATACGATACTGGTGTTACAGCTATTAATACAGGTCTGTATGCTACCAGTACATTTGATAGTCTAAGTGTTGCTATTACCCCATTAACCCTTGCAGGAAGACCGGGTGGTAGCTTTTCCTATCATGTAAGTTTCGCTAATCAGGGTACTACGGTTCTTAACCCAAATATTGTATTTAATTACGATAATAGTTTATTAACCTATACCAATAGCAATATGCCTTTGGCAGCTAATACTGGTAATAGTATTACCCTTAATTATGGTAGTCTTGCCCCTCTAAGAAAGGTGGATTTTATAATCAACTTTACAGTAAAGACCACTGCACAAATGGGCAATATTGTAAAAGCAAATGTGGGTGTTACAGGAGGCAGTGCAATAGCAACCGATACAGTATCGAACCTACTGGTAAGTTCCTTCGATCCTAATGATAAACAAGCTACTCCAACCCTTACGCCTACACAGGTAGTAAAAGGGGATAGAATACGCTATACCGTTCGTTTTCAGAATACAGGTACGGCCTCTGCTATCAATGTAGTAGTGGCAGATACTTTAAGTAGTTTATTGCAGGTTAAAACAATGGATATCATCAATACTTCTCATTCTTGTAAAATAACGATGAAGAATAATATTGTTTACTTCGAGTTCCTGAATATTAACTTGCCAGATAGTTTCCATAATAAAGATGGTAGTCATGGTTTTATTACCTTTAGTATCAAGCCTTTATCTACTCTTTCTCTTGGGAATTCTATTCCAAATACGGCCAGTATTTATTTCGATTACAATAAAGCAGTAGTAACTAATACGGCTAAAACTATTATTGCCAATACTGTATTACCCGTAAATATTGCAGCCTTTACTGCTACGCTAATTAATAAAGAAGAAGTATACCTAAACTGGTATACCAGTACAGAGGTTAATACCATTGCATACAATATTCAGCGAAGCAGCAATGGCAAAGAGTTTGAAACTATTGGCACCCAAAAAGCAAAGGGTAGGGGAAGTTATCACTATAGTGATATACCAGCAGTAGGAGTAAGTATTCTATATTATCGATTAGAAATAGTAGATAAAGATGGCAGTAAATCCTACAGCGAGATAAGACAATTGATAATGGAAAATGGACAATTGATAATTAGTCCGAACCCTGCTATAGATTTTGTAACTATTTGTGGTGAGAATATTAAACAAGTAACCTTAGTAGATCTTACAGGTAGATCAGTGATAAAAAAAGAGGTTAATAGTTATAGCATAAATCTTGCTATCAGTAACTTATCCAAAGGAATGTATATGCTAAAAGCAATACTTGCTGATGGTAGTGTAAAGACCGAACAGCTGGCAATTAAATAGTTGTTTGTGCATAAATAGGGTATCTAAATGGTACTGTAATTTGATTTTATTTGTAGGAATACAATAAAATTCATATTATTGAAATCTAAAACTACCTGATATGAGAATAAAATTACTATCAATTATAGTTGTGCTATTAACTTTTGTAACAGCTAAAGCACAGCTTGGTTTAAACATGGATTTTGAATCCAATACACTATCACAATGGAAGTTTTATTTTGATACTACTTCAGTTACAAACCCATCCAGTGTTACATACAATACAAACCCTGTAAGTGGCATTAATACTGCGTATCAAAGTTTATATGTCAATAGTAATGTAAAAACTTTATCTGGCCCTGTTCCAAAAGTTTTAAGAACTACTTCTACCAATCAGAGTCTGGATAAATATGGTTTGTTTCCTGTGGTGTGCAACTTGCCAGGCGCAGGGAAACATTCCTGTAAAATAGGTAGCGATTCTTTTTCGCTAAGTGTTATTCAGGGGATGGAATATAAGTTAAAAATTCCGCAAGGGATGGATCGTTATAATCTGGTGTTTTATTATGCAACTGTACTGGAAGATCCGGGTACTACTCATAAATGCTGGGAGATGCCTTTTTTCAATGTAAATGTGTATGATTCTGCCAACCCTTCTGTAAATTTTGCTAATCTTGAATTAACCATCAACAGGTGTAATGCTCCTTTTGTTCCTAATTTAACCAGGTCGAAATTGTATGTAGCTGCGAATGCTGATACTGCTTATTATTCCTCTTGGATACCAGCAAATATGTGTATTAAAAACATGGGCGGTAAAACAGTAGTAATCCGTGCTACTGGTTCGGGTTGTAGTCCAGGTTTTATAAATTATGATAGTAGCAAACCTGCCACTTATTCTGCTCCTGGTGTTCCGGGTGTTCACTTTGGTTATGGCTATATAGACTTCGATAATTCGCAATCAACTAATTACAATAATAAGTATCTGAATTTTTGTCCTAATGATACTGTTTTTTCATTCACACCACCACCAGGCTATAAGGGATATATAGTGTATGACAGTGCCACTAAAAAGGTACTTGCAATAGATACAAACCATCCTGTTAGCTCTGTAAATTCTATTACGCTTACTGGTGCTAAAAGACCTGCTGCTGGTTCTGTTATTAAAGTAGCTTTAATGCCTTATGCATGGTATGGTTTTGCCGATACACTTACCTATTACATTCAATCCGCTAATTGTAGTGTAGGAAGCCCTTCTTTATCTATTGATAAAATAGATACCACTTCTTGTGCCATAGCATTGGATGTTGCTGTAAGA
>CAIVPM010000415.1 GCA_903907815.1 uncultured Chitinophagaceae bacterium
GTCAAAAAAGGAACAAACGATGCCTAATAAAATGAATAAAATAATGTAACCCATAATTCCTTCGGAATAGGCTTCAAAAACCGGATTACCACCTGCACCCATATGATGTTCTCCTTCAGGCCCAATAGTAAGGCGGGTAAATATCCAGTCGAAACGAACCTTGTAAGACCCGAGGTCAAATATTTGCTTATAACCGAACATATCCCATCCAAACCATGAAAATACTAAACCAGCAAAGACAAGGTGCATGTTATAAAACACCTTAAGCGGAGAGTGAATCAGATATGTAATAGGAGAACCTCCAATATAAATAGAAACGGCATCCAACTCTCCTCCTACTCTATTACCAATAATATATGGCAATATAAAAAGCATGAAAGCAAATAACAATACAAAGACAAAATACTTCCTTATATAATCTTTCAGTATAGGAAATATAAAGAAGAACACGGGTAATAGTGCCTGAAAAACAAACACACGTGGACCCGCTGTAGAAATTAAAAAACGGGGGAAAATAATCAGTGCGAATGGTATAAACAGCTTCTTGTGACTGATACTATTATTATACCCTGCGAATAAAAAAGAAATTCCCATCAGATGGGAATACAGTATTAAATTATCAACCAATGTTGTGGGCTCCACATCACCATAGCCCTGTTGCATTATTCTTACATAAACAAATAATGAAGATATCAGCGCCGGAATAAACAGGAAATAGGCAATTGATTCTCCTATATTCCAAAATTGAGGTTGATACTTATTGAACTGGTCATAAATATCAAGACCAACTGCTGTTTTACGTCGAGTGAAATAGTATCCTAAAAAAATTAAAGCGATAGCTAATAAAAGTAGCCCACTATAGAAATAAGGATTTTCAGTAAATGGAATACTGTCCTGAATAAAGGGACTCACCAGGACTACCAACATGGGTGCTACCTGAAAAAAGACGCAGGAGAGAATGCAAATAAAAATAAGAGGATTGTACTTCATACTTATTAAAGCCTTTAAAGCTTACCCTCTTTTAGTTATCCTTAGGTAATTTTAATACAAAGCGGGTACCTAAGAAAATACAAGTAAGTATACAACCTAAAAACATTCCTATAATAGCTCCCATTGCCCTACCCATCTTTTGATTTTTTAGAGGAAGCACAGGGCGATCAATTATCTGTATAAGTGGTGTTTCTTTTTTAAGAGTCAATTCAGATATTTCTAAGTTCTTTAGTAGTTCTGTGTAAAGAGCAGCGTTAACCTGCATCTCTGTTTGCTTCTTTTGAATACCTGTTTTAGGTGTTTGTTTTAATGGATTTACATTCAAGTCATTCAAGGCTGCAACAGTACTTATACCTCCAAACAAACATTCCCTTACAGAATCAGCCTGATGACGAAGAATCTCAACATTATTTCGGCTCTTGCTTGTCTTATAATTCATGTAATAGTCAATAACATTGCTTACCATTTTTTCGGTAAACTTTTTGGCATAAACTTCATTGTTCTCTGTAAGCGCAACATATATGATATCAACCTTTCTATCAATTTTTTCTATCTCCAGATTTTCTTTTGTATACTTTTCACAAATGATACCAACAACACTATCCTTAAGACGTTGATCATCTATCTGAGAAAATAATGTTTGCGAAAGATAATATATCCTTCCTCCTTTTAAACCAACTTTTTCAACTTTATGATTGATAAAATACTGATCTATTAATAGCAACTTACTATTTGAATCTACCTTAGAGTACAAGGTTTTTTCAATAATGACTCTACTCTTGAATAATGCGATAAGATTGTCTCCAGAAAAAGCACCTTCATTACCCATACCAAGATCGATACCAAATTGTGAAGCAATACTGGCATAACCACCTAATTTTCCTCCTTTGTCGTTATCAGAGAAAAAAGTAACTCTAGCGGTGTATTTCGGGCTGGAAAAATAAACTAATGTAGCTGCTAAAATAGCGCAAGCAAGCCCACCTAAAAAGATCATTAACTTTTTAGTAGTAAGGTATTTTACCGCTTTGATGAATTTGCTTATAAAAGAGAAAAATAATATTTCTTCTGACATTCTTTAAAGTTTAATCTTACTTCTTGGTAACATTTACAATAGCGATAACGATACCAGCTAAGGAGGCAATTGCGCTAGTTAATGCAATAGTTTCACTTAGTGTAATTCTATTATTTGTTTTATCGAATTTTTTAGGAACTAAAATTTCGCAACCTGGTTCTATTTTAGGAAAAGTACGAATAAATAAGAAGTGCCTGGTTTTAGCAGCTACTCCATTTGGTTGAAGAACATACACTTTGCTTCTTCTGGCATTATCGGTAAAGCCACCTGCTCTTTCTATATAGTATCTTAACTTTTGTCCTTTAGAAAATACTACATCTGTTGGAAATAAAACTTCTCCACTTACTTTAATTTCTCTTTTTTCTTTGGCTACATTTAATACATCACCCTCTTGTAAAATAACATCTTCAAGCCCACCTGGTTCTTTTAAAATATCTTCCATATTAAGACCAATAGTTACGGTGGGTCTTACATAATCGGCTACCAGACTGTTTGAAGTATCTTTTGTTTGCTGTTGAATTTTTTTAAACTGGACGTTTGAAGAGTCTTTAGCAAGATTTGAATTGATACGGGTGATATTAATTCCTTTTAAAAATGCTTGTTTAGTTAATCCTCCTGCACGCTTTATCAGCTCGCTTACTTTATCTTCTTTGGAAGCCAGCACATAAGTACCGGGGTACTGCACCTCTCCTTCGATACGAACCATTATCTGTGGTTTATAATTAGGCTTTGAACGAACCATAACAACATCCCAAGGTTTTAGAATAATGTCAGTTCCTTTGATATTTAAATCCTTGTCGACACTTACAGTAATCAATTCAGAAATTTTACCGGACATGCTGTCTTTACCATCCACTCTTCTTCCTATTTCTACTCTATCTATAGATGAAGCATCATTAAACCCACCTGCTTTAAATAAAATATCTTTAACGGTTTGATTATTATAATGCGGATAAACACCTGGCTTCTTCACTTCTCCTTCAATTGTAATAGTTGAACTATCCTTGAAATCCATGGCTTCTCCTATTATCACTTCATCGTCTTTTTGAAGTTTTACATCAATTTCCGGCTTACTAAATATTTCTTTAGGATTAAAAGATATCTGATCTTTTGCTAATGTTTGCTGATTGGTACGAACAACTATACCTCTTGATATATAAGCATCTTGTTTTAAACCATTCGCTTTTTCAATTAGTTTTGAAACAGTTAGTTCTTTACTCAATTCATAATAACCGGGCATGTAAACAGCCCCTTTTATACTTACTCTATTATCGAACCTATCCAATATTTTACCCACTTCTATTTCATCGCCATCCTGTGGATGATACATTTTATATTCATCTTTAATTACATCCTTTACTCGTTTTTCTTTATCTGTCACCTGCGTAATGTGAACAGATGCTTTATAAGCAAGAGCTGAAAATCCGCCAGAAAAATCTAGTAAATTAGCAAGATTATCATTTTGTAAAGTTTCAAATATTGCAGGCTTCTTTATTTCGCCTTTTAGAATCACCTGATTCTTTGCAACAGGTATTCTTACTACATCCTGATCTGCTAATCTTACATTTTTAGATTGGTCGCCTTTTAATAGAAATTCATAAGCATCTAATTTTGATATTACACTGCCATTCCTTATTAATTCTATTTCTCTAAATGACCCTTTCTCATTTGGTCCGCCAGCTAAATACAAAGCATTAAACAAAGATGATAACGAAGATAATGTATAAGAACCTGGTTTTTTTACTTCCCCAATTACAGTAACTCTTATACTTCTGATTCTACCAACACCCACCTGTATAAAAGACTGACTGGAAGAAATACTGGAGTACCCACTTTTTATCATTCGGTCTTTGATTCTCTTAGTTGCCTGTTCTATTGTAAGTCCATTAACCGCTACCAAACCTACATTGGGAATATTAATAACTCCTTCGGGAGAAACGGTGATTCTTTGATTTACTTCCTGATAACCAAATACGTCAATGACAACCTCATCATCGGGGCCTAGAACATAATTTTTCGGTGTAGGGATACGAAGGTTGGGTTCAAAGGTTAGATTCGTATTAGTAAATAATTCACTTCCAAACACCATTAATTCTTTATCAGCCTTTTTTCTATACTCAAATGTCTGGGTTTGAATGGTAGAATCATAGGTAGTTCTGCTTAAAGATAAATTATCATTTCTTTTATTGTTATTGGAAGAAATAGTACTTTCTATTTTAGATACCCGAGCTCTTAATTTTAATATTTCAGAAGAAGGTAGACCTTTTTGTATAGCTAACTGTTCAGCCTGCGTTTCTGAAACACCAGATTGTTGGAGTTGTTGTTTGTACTTTAAAATATCTTCGTCAGTTAGCATATCTACTTTGAAAGTAGATAAGTCTTTTGCTCTAAGAAAGTCCTGAGCATGCGTTAGATTGCAAAATAATAGCGTAAGAACAATTGCAAGTAAATACTTCTTCATTTATAAAATATGTAACTAAGGTTTGTAATGTGTTTTTAATGACAAGATATTGAGGGAAAAGGCTGCGTGGGGAATTATCTTTTGAAAATAAATTGACTCACTTTTCTTAAAGGCTTTAGATATAATGTAAACCAAAAAGGCTTTAATTCATTTATTTCCCATGCCATTCGATCTTCTTTATTGGCTTTAAGTCTATTCATAATGCTTTTATTACTTTGCCCCCCAGCTCTCATGTGAACAGTAACTCTAGGCAGATATGCAACGCTAATCTGGTTTTTATAAAGCATCCTAAGTATTAACTCATAGTCCGCTGCACTTTTAAGACTCAAATTAAATTTACCACATTTTTGATAAACTTCTTTCCTAAGAAACAATGTAGGATGAGGAGGCATCCAACCAAATAAAAAACTATTTTTATTAAATTTTCCGGAAACCCAATTTCTTATTATTTTAGTAGTTACTTTTTCGTCAACATATACTAGGTCAGCATATACAGCTTGACAATTAGATTTTTTGAATACTTCAACCACTTCAGATATCACTTTACTATCAGGATAGAAATCATCTGAATTAAGTATTCCAATTATATCTCCTGAAGCCAATTCAATGCCCTTGTTCATTGCATCATAAATCCCTTTATCCTTTTCTGATAATAAAACTCCTTTATGATGTTCGTTGATAATATTAATAGTATTGTCTTTGGAAAGTCCATCCACAATTACATATTCAATATTATTATAATCCTGAATTTTGACAGAATCAATTGTATCTTTTATAGTTAACTCACTATTGAAAGCAACAGTGATTATAGAGACTTTCATTATTTTATTAAATTATTATTTCCCTTTTTTTAATATATACGGCAGGGTTACCTTTATAAATGCTATAATGTTCCATATCTTTATTAGCTATGGAACCAACCGTTAATATTGAATGGGACTTACAAGTTACTCCTGGGCAAACTACCGATTTTGCACCAATCCAAACACCTTCTTCAATTAATATCTCACCAATAATTAAATCGAAAGTTGATTTCTTGTAATCGTGATTGCCACACAACAGCATTGCTCCCTGAGAAATGCAAACATTATCCCCTATAGTAACTTTTGCTAAATTATCAATCCAAACTTTTTCGCCAATCCATACAAAATTGCCGACTTCTAAAAGCCAGGGGTATTTTATGTTAACTGATTGTTTAATAATAACACCTTGCCCGATTTTGGCACCAAAAAGTTTAAGGACAATAATTTTAAATCCCGAAAATGGATTAAAATTATTGTTTAAAAATAATACATTAAAAAAAAACCAGATACCAATTTTAATTTTGCTACCTGGATTGTACCAATTATTATTAAATTCTGATAAGTTTACTTTCATATTAATCATCTGAATTAAAACAATCTTTGTAAGCAGAAATAAAATTCTGGTTATAATAATATTGTACCGCTAGATTATATGCCCCTTTTGTATAAAGTTCAAAATTATCATTATCTAAATTTGAAAGTGTATTTATTAATTCTACAACATGTTGTAAATTACCTATGTCTACATTCCAACCAGCATTTTTTAATTCTAAATCCATCCAAGGAGTATAATTACTTGTAATAATGGGCCTTCCTACACTTAAGCTTTCATACAAAGCATGACCAAAATTTTCTCCTTTTGTCAATAAAATTAAAGCATCATATTCCATTAACTTATGTTGAACTTCTATTGGCTGTATATCACCTTTATAAGAAACTCTGCCAACTAGTCTTTCTAATAATGGAAGACAATTAACTTTCCAATAGTTTTCATCTTTTATGGGACCATATATATCAAGTGTAATTCCTCTACCAACTTTATTCAACACTTGTAATAATAGGTGTAAATTCTTTTTTTCTGAAATTAAGGATAAGTATACTAATTTAAGCTCCCCTTTCTTTTTTGAAGTATTTATTATTTTACTAATTGGTATTTTAGGGA
>CAIVPM010000416.1 GCA_903907815.1 uncultured Chitinophagaceae bacterium
CCTCTTCCCATTCCGAACAGAGAAGTTAAGTCCCTCATGGCCGATGGTACTTGGGCTATGTCCCTGGGAGAGTAGGTAGCCGCCGTATTCTTTTAAAACGAGTCGTTTCATTTAGTTGATCCGACTCGTTTTTGTTTTATGTATATACCATGAAATATTGATAAATTCTAAAGCTTAAGGATTTGGTAATAATTACCAATCATTAATTTATCCCACCATCTTTAATCAGCCTTTCTTACTTTCGGGGTTCATGAAGAAATATTGTATACTTATATTATTGCTCAGTAATTTCCTTTTTTGCAAAGCAGAGAAAGTATACGACTTCAATGCTGTTTGTCAACAGGCATATAATGAGATAACCCAACTTAAATTAAATAATGGTTTACAGCTTATAGCAAAAGCCAAACAACAAAACCCCAATAATTTAATTCCCTACGTTTTAGAAAGTTATGCTGATTTCTTTTCTTTGTTTTTTAATGAAGATCATGCTGAATATAAAGCCAAGAAAGATAATTTTGAAAAACGAATTAAGCTGTTAAAAGAAGGACCTGAAAGTTCACCACTACATAGGTTCTGTCTCTGTGCTGTATACATTCATAAAGCTGCAATAGAAATTAGATACGGTGAGATATGGTCTGCAGGCTGGGATGGTAGACGCGCATATTCTTATATAAAAGAAAATAATAAAATATTTCCAGCATTTACACCTAATAAGTTTCTATTAGGAAGTTTACAAACTGTAATTGGAACCATACCTAAAAGTTTTCGTTGGGTAGCTGGATTGTTTGGTATGACAGGTTCGGTCACTGAAGGGATGAAAACAGTTAGGCAATTTGTAAACGGTAATGATGTTTGGAGTAGATTGATGGTAAATGAATCTGCTTTTGGATATTGTTATCTTATGTTTTATCTGGAGAATAACAAAGAAGAAGCACTTAAATTTATTCAAATTAGAAAATTAGATCTTGTAAATAATCATCTAATGGCCTTTATGGCATCTAATCTTGCTGTAAATAGTAAACTGCCTGAGCTTGCTAAGTCCATAATTCTGAATAGAAATAAATCAACAGATTATCTGCAGACACCAATGTGGGACTATGAATTAGGACTTGCTAAAATATACCATCTTGATATACAGGACGCTTTGGTGAATCTGGAGTCTTTCGCTAATAACTTTAAAGGGAATTTTTATAAAAAGGATGTTTATCAAAAAATTAGCTGGGCATATTATCTGCAAGGAAATATGAAAGCTGCTGAAGCTGCCCGACTTAATGTAATAAACAAAGGTGCTACAGATGCCGATGCTGATAAACAAGCACTTAGAGATGCTAAAAAAGGAAAGTGGCCAAATGTTCTATTATTAAAAGCCAGGCTTTTGAACGATGGAGGGTATAATAAAGAAGCACTGCAGTTATTACAAGGTAAAACAGTAAATAGCTTTACTAAAGAGGAAGAGCAACTGGAGTTTGTATATCGTTTAGGGAGATTATACGATGATGTAAATAATAGTGAACAGGCATTACAATATTATAATTCTGCTATTAAACTTGGAATTAAGAGTACGGAATATTATGCTGCGCGTGCTGCTTTACAGATTGGAATGATTTATGAAAAGAGAGGAGATAAGAAATCTGCTATTCGTTATTATGAAATATGTATAGGTATGGATGATCATGATTATAAAACCTCTCTTGATCAAAGGGCTAAGAGTGGTATTGCAAGATGTAAAGGAGAATAGAAATTAATTAGCTAATATGCTAATTGGCTAATGTGCTAATGAATACAAATACAATTATCTGGTTTATTTTAACCACTTTAGAATTTCTTCGCTATCAGGCTTTACATTACTTGGAAAGTAGGCTAATAACTTTCCATTTTCATCGAGAATAAATTTATTGAAGTTCCAGGAGATCTCTGCATCCAATACGCCATTTTCTTTTTTATTGCATAACCAGTGATAAATGGCTGCCTGATTGGCACCTTTTACATCTACTTTGGCAGCTAAAGGAAAAGTAACGCCGTAATTCTTTTTGCAGAAAGATTGAATACTTTCATTAGTACCTGGCTCTTGTCCTCCAAATTGATTGCAAGGAAAACCAACGATAACCAATTTATCATTATGTCTGGTGTAGAGTTTTTCTAAACCTTCGTATTGTGGAGTGTAGCCACATTGAGAAGCGGTATTTACAACGAGTATCTTTTTACCTTTAAAATCAGCAAACTTTATTGTGCCACCATTTATGGAGGTAACGGTAAAGCTGTGTATACTACTGGATGAATTTATCATAGAAAAGGAGGTTAGCGTAATTATTACAATCAGTAATGTAGAATATCTTAACATATAAATTATTTTAGACATAACAAATATCTATTGTTAAGGTTTAACCTGCTTATATCATTTCAATCTTTTAATAGTATTATCCAAAAACGAAACTTAATACAGCAATACATTACAGAAAGAAAGCGTGCTGGTAAATATCAGCACGCTTTCTTTTGTATCTAAATATGTTTACCGATTGTTACTCCAAATTAATTAATACAATCCTCTAAACCAAGGTGAACCCAGACCTGTACGGAATGGCCAAGGAATAGATGCTATAATAATCAGCAGTGCTAATGAGTATAAAAGTAGTTGACGTTTATGTTTTACTAAATCTGGGAGGTCTTTTTTAGTTACTCCTCTTGAAATAGTAATAATTGCAACTGCTATTATCATACCGGTGATATGTTCTACAGCCCAAAAACGTAAAGCAGCATTTTTCATTATATCTCCAAAGGAGTTATCTTTAAAATAAGCGAACCCTTTGCTGCCAAAGAAGTATTGAACAAATCCTAATAATAAATTTGTGTGAGCTACTATTAATAAGCGAAGATTCCATTTAATATCAGCAGGGGTGTATGAAGCATCTGCTTCTACCATACTTCTGAAAATGTTAATGATCAGAAAAATTAATATCAACCATCTTAATAAACTGTGTAGTCCTAATATCCATTCCATGTCTTTATTGTTTTAGTATTAATAATTAATTATTTCACAGGCTAAAGTTGATAAAGTGATTATTGTCATTGCAAGAATAATGAAAATTTTGTTTAAATTCTGTATTGTTTGTAACAACCTGATAAAAATCAACTTTATTTACATTTGTTACCAAGCTGATTGTCTTGAAATTGTTTTAATTTAGTTTTATGTATAAATTATTTTTTGCAGTAATGATTAGTACCTTTCTTTTTTCCTGTAAAAATGATACCAGCTC
>CAIVPM010000417.1 GCA_903907815.1 uncultured Chitinophagaceae bacterium
AAAGGCACAAGCTACCCTGCAACCTTTATTGCTACCGGAGACCATGACGACAGGGTTGTACCGGCACACTCCTTTAAGTTTGCAGCAGCATTGCAAGCAGCACAATCTGGCAACAAGCCAACACTAATAAGTATCGAAACTAAAGCAGGACATGGTGCCGGTAAACCAACAGAAATGATAATATCGGAGCAAGCCGATAAATGGGCTTTTCTGTTTTGGAATATGGGTGTTGGTTATAGCGGTTAATTTCTGTTACCAATTAGCTATCAAATTGTGGGATTATTTTTATACATCCGGTAGCCCTGACAGGCAATGTCATTGACTTAAGGTTTTTATACTGGTTTTTGTGCCATGTAGTGTTTTTTCCTTCCCTTATGTTTTCGTTTAAATTTTCTGCCCTTCCGTATTGGTTCGGTTATTTTTGACACTCTCGTAATTAATCTTTTCATGCCTTTTGCGAGTTTTCCTGTTACAAAGAACGAGACTACAGCTCGCTTCATTGTCGCTAATGCCTCAATGAGATTTACCTGATGGGGATATTTTATCTTTACTGATTCTTTGATTAATGCAGTATTAATCGGTCTGATAGCGACAGCGGTGAGGTTCATGATAAATATCTTGACATAAAAATCCTGCATCACTGCGTTTTCTGTCTTCCCCGAGAAATTCTCTATACAGACTTTATTTTTGAAGGTTTTATAGGAGTCTTCTATAGGCCACCTTTTACCGTATAGCTCTTTAGTATCGGCTACGCTTATTTTGTCCCCGTCTGTCAATGATGTGAGCAGTATTTCTATTTCACCCCCATCCAACTCTACCCTTGTTAGCCTGCATTTTAGGCTTGTTTCCGTTATACCCAGTGCTATGGCTGCTTCTCTATCCTTTAACCGCATCTTCAATACCAATATCTGGCTTTCTTTTCCACTGGCATTGAAGTCTTTTACGATGTTCCACCAGCCACTTTTCATCCGGAAACAAAACTGTACACCCAGTTTCTGTAGATAAAAAAAGAGCAGATAGCTGGCAAAGTTCCGGTCAAAGATCAGAATGTCATTCTTATTCAAGACAATATCAGCCAATGCTTTATACAACAAAGATACTTCGGATTCATTGATATGCTCAAGGGCTCCATAAAGGGTGATGTTGTTTAGTGTATCATACATCGTAAGTCCCTGTGCCATGCAAGTGGCATTATTGTCTTTGTTACCCTCACTACTTACAACAACACCAAACCGGCTGGACAACGCCTTCGGCATTACTAGCCTGCTCCCGTCTACACCAATGATCCTGTAACCATGCCATAATTCAGCTTCACCAAATTTATAGAACTCATTGACAACTTCATTACTCAACGCTTTGAAAACGGTTGGATGGAGCTTCCGGCGTGCCTTGCAAAAAGCACTTTTGCTCACCTCGGGTATACTGCCTCCGTCCAACTCAACGGCATCTACGAACAAAGAAATTTCACGCTGGATAGATTTCTGCAAATTGGTCATAAGGAAAACTAATAAAATCCTAAAAGTAAAGAAACGGTTCCTTGTAAAAGATTTATCCCCAATTTTATAAAACTTGGTAAAAACACTGTCTCCCATTTTAAGATTGATGTGCTTAACTATATGGAGAAAAACTGAATTGGACGAACATCCGGCAGATTTATTATACATCTACAAATATACAATAAATATATAATATATAAAACACAATCTTATGTTAATAAAACATCATGCAACGACATCGCAAAAATCCATTCAGCGTCTGAAATTTCCTTAAGTCAATGACATTGACAGTAGCGGGCAATGGTACTTTGGGTTACAGCGGTGATAGCGGGGCTGCTACTGACGCTGAATTATATCACCCTGTTGGTTTAGCATTTGATGCAACCGGAAATTTATACATTGCAGATGAGGGTAATCATAGAATAAGAAAAGTAAGCATTAGTGGTATTATTACTACTGTAGCGGCAATGTCATTGACTTAAGGAAATTTCAGACGC
>CAIVPM010000418.1 GCA_903907815.1 uncultured Chitinophagaceae bacterium
CACCAACAGTACCACCAAAGAAAACAGACTATGGGCTTTTGTAGATAGTAGCTATCAATTCCCCGATACAACAAATCCTTTTCCTTTCAAGGATAGCATAAGTTATATAGGCTTAAGCGCCAATAAAACCAACCAGACTTTCATAGGCGTAAAATTAGGAGATGTAAACTATGACTGGAATCCTGCACTGGCCAGAACTCCAAGTAAAGTATTTGTAAGACCAAAGAAGGGTATCCTTAGCGAGTAGTGTTTTACTAAAATAGCATGCTCAATTTGTAAATAGCTGTTGGCAGATATATAATTATAGACTACTAATAATAAATACCTTATTTTTGGAAAAATCATATTATGATTCTCGAAAGAACAAAAAACGAAATACTGGTAAGGCTTCCTGCTACTATTGACATATCTGAATTACAAAATATGCTCGATTATCTGCGCTACAAAGAGCTTACTGTAAAACCAAAAGCAAAACAATCAGCTGTTGATGCAATGGTTAAAGATGCCAACAAATCAATAATGCAAAAAGCGATGAAAAAAAGAGGTCTACAATGAAAGTTGTAGTTGATTCAAATATTGTATTCAGTGCTATTTTAAATACCCGAAGTAATATTGGTCAACTTATCATAAACGGATCTTCTCATTTTGATTTTTTTACCATTGGCTTATTAAAGGAAGAAATAATAAACCATCAACTCAAAATACAAACCATCTCAGGATTTACTGATGATAAATTCAATGAAATCTTTCAGTTAATCATTCATAAAATAAAATTTATCGATGATCTTTTAATCTCTGATAAAGATCTTTACGACTCCTTTAAACTGGTTGATAATATTGATGAGGATGATGCCTTGTTTGTAGCATTAGCCAATCATCTTCGCTGCAAATTGTGGACAGGAGATAAAAAACTAATTACAGGATTAAGAAAGAAATTATTTTCCAGAATTATTACTACTGATGAACTGTTGGAAATATACTTACAAAAGGAGTTCAATAAATAAGCGTTAGCGTTATTAATGGGTCGGCTTATTATGCGCTGCATTAACTACTTACCTTACCTATATTATCCGCCTCTGTTTGTGTTCTTCACCAACAGAAAACCTCTAACCAATTTATTCAAACAAGAAATATTTGGGCATTCAGTTAAAAATAAGAATATTTGAGAGCTAAATTACCCAATATGAAACACTTTTTAACCACATTATTGTTTACTTACATTTGTGTAGTTGGCATTGCACAAACTGATTTGTCGGGAGTATATACTGATGATATTAAAATTTTTGATTCTTCAAAAATTTATACATCAAGTGCAATCAAAACAGTTACACAGGTTTCTCCAAATGTTTATGAAACAGTGATTGATACTAATCACTTTAAAGGGTATGGTTTTCGTTTCTCAGTAGACGCTAATAATAACATAGTTAACTGGACTCCTGTTGGCAATACACCTAATCTTCCGTCCAGTGGTCTGATGACTGCTGATAACCCGGGTAATTCCTGCCCTATTTATCCTTATATCACTTATGGGTATACCAGTAATGTTTATAGCAATAAATATAATCCTGCAACGGGTACTTTTTATATACATTATGGCTTTGGTGTAAGAAGCACAGGCCAGAATAATTATACTGTTCAGATTTATGACAGATTTGTTTGTAATTACTTACCTAAAATAAAGTCTATAAGTTCACTTACGGCAACAGGGGGCTCGAAAATTACAATTAATGGCAGCCATTTTACTGGGGTTGAATACAATTTTTGTTTTTCCAAAGGAATTTCAATTGGAAATGATACACCAGACTCTGCATCAGTAGTGTCAGATAGCGTAATTGAAATCTGGTGTAAATACGGTTCATCCGGAACCATTAAAATCACTAATAATTACGGCAGCGATTCAATATCAGGACTTGTTTATATTCCTGTTGCTCCTGTTACAAAACCTTTATGGAATAATGTAGGAAACTTAAATACATTAACAGCTAATGCTCATTCTCCTTCAATAGTTGTAAATAATAAAAATATTCCTTTCATAGTATTTGCAGATTCATTAAACGTTATCCGATTGCTGAAATTTATAAATGGAAGTTGGCAATTTGTAGGCAACAATATTTCAGACGGTAAAGGATCCAATCCCAAAATCGTTTTTGATAGTAACGATATTCCTTATGTAGCCTTTGTTGATTCTTTATACAGCAATGTAGTTAACTTAAAAGTATTTGATGGTACTAACTGGAGCTATGCAGGTTGGCTTGCAGCCAATGCTTATAAAGGGAAATATTCTTTAACAGTGGATAGCAATACAATTTACATTGCATATCCAGAGATTAATCCTACTTATGGACAAGCAAATAGTCTTTCTAACAATAAGTATTTATTAAACGTCTTGAAGTGCGAGAATAATAACTATGATTTTGTAGGCCCCGACCATTTTATAGGGGTGGATACTTTTTTTATTGATATTGCAATTGATCATAAAAATCATATTCCCTATATAGTTTTTACAGGAGCAGATAATTTATATTACTATAATTATTTATACTTCTGTCCACATGTAATGTCATTTAATGGATACTATTGGGATTACGTTGGGCAATACTTAGATCCAAATCTTAATGGGGGTTGCACCTTTTTGAATGTTCCTTTACCTCAAGCATCTTATCCAACAATATCAATCGATACAGCAGGAAATCCAATAGTTTCCTTTATTAATCAATATTATCAAAAAAGGCAAATTACATATAAATACTATGGAGGGAATTGGAACTTAATGGGTAATATGTTTTTTTCAAATAGTTGTTCCTATGGAGGTTCAATAATTTCAGGTAAGAAAAATATTCCTTATGTACTATTTCAGGATTACTCCTACAACAAACAAGGTTCTGTAATGCAATTGGATACTGTACTTAATAAATGGAATTATGCAGGAGCAAGAGGTTTCGCAGCCTTTGATTCGGCCTCGTTTTCCCGACAATCTATTGCATTAGATACTGCTGACAATCCTATAATTGCATTTGTAAATAAAGACTTAGGAAATAGTATAAGTGTTATGAGTCTGGGTAATAAATTACAGGTAAATGGAAATGTTATTTCTCCATTGAATAAACCTATTCAGGAAACACAAATAAATATCAGCGAAGATTTTTCAACCACTACAAAAACTGTTGCTAATAGTAATTATAACTTCTCATTAATTCAAAATGGCAACTACACTATCACCCCATCCAAAAACAACGACATCAATAAAACCAACGGAGTAACTACTTTAGATTTAGCATTAACCCAGAGTCATATACTGGGCAAGAATAAACTAAACAACCCCTATAAAATAATAGCCGCCGATGTAAATGGAGATGGTAAAATAACTACCCTCGATCTGGTATATATGAAACGCTTAATACTGGGTATTGATACTACCTTCACCAACAGTACCACCAAAGAAAACAGACTATGGGCTTTTGTAGATAGTAGCTATCAATTCCCCGATACAACAAATCCTTTTCCTTTCAAGGATAGCATAAGTTATATAGGCTTAAGCGCCAATAAAACCAACCAAACTTTCATAGGCGTAAAATTAGGAGATGTAAACTATGACTGGAATCCTGCACTGGCCAGAATACCAGGTAAAGTGTTTGTAAGGCCAAAAAAGTTGGAGGTAAGTGAATAGATGATTTTGGTTTAAAAAGATATCTTTTGACAATTTAGAAATAATATGAACATTTGAAATTAAATTACTTTTTATGAGACTAAAAATATTGTTATTTATTGTTTCTTCATATACATTGTCTTTAGTTTCAGCACAAGCTCCGTTGATTAGCTCCTTTAATCCGGCAACAGCTTGTCCAGGTACTAATATTACCATAAAGGGAATAAATTTCAAAGGTGTCACAACAGTTAGTATTGGAGGGGTAGCTGCTACTTCATTTACTGTAAATTCAGATAGCAATATAACCGCTGTATCCGGCAATAGTAGTAATGGCCTGATAAAAATAACTAATACCAAGGGTACAGGCATTAGCCCCGGAATATTTTCGGTGGGGAGTAGTTCGGTAGCTTATGCCTTTATAACCGATAGTTCGGGAAGCAATGTAAGTGTAATAAATACAGCATCCAATACAGTTGTGAGTACTATTCCTGTTGGCAATACACCAATTGGTGTTTGTACCAGTCCTGATGGAACTAAGGCATACATAGTCAATCAACACGATAATAATATATACGTCATTAATACTTACAATTATTCAAGAATAGCCGTTATTTATCTTTCCATTTATCCTTATAGTTGTGCAATGAGTCCTGATGGCAGTAAATTATATGTTGTTCAATATTTGTCAAATGTCGTAAGTGTCATTAATACTTCTACCAATACCGTAACTAATACAATAACAGTAGGGGCTAATCCATTAGGAATAGCTGTTAGCCCGAATGGCAGTAGAGCATATGTAACTAATTTTTCTGATAATTCTATAAGTGTAATCAATACAACCAGTAACACCGTATCTACTACCTTTAAAGTAGGAGCTTCACCAAAAGGTGTTGTACTTAGTCCGGATGGCAGTAAATTATATGTTGCTAATTTTAACAGCAACACATTGAGTGTAATTAATACTGCCAATAATTCGGTAACGCGCACAATAGCAACAGGAACAGGGCCTTGGGGTGTAGCAATGAGTCCGGATGGGAGTAAAGTTTATGTTTCCAATTTCACCAGTGGCACTGTAAGTGTGGTAAATACGTTGAGCAATTTGGTTACTTCAACTGTAAATGTAGGCATCAACCCGGAAGGTTTGAGTGTTAGTCCTGATGGTAGTAGTGTTTATGCAGCCAATAATGGTAGTAATACGGTAAGTATAATCAATACAACCAGTAATACCGTAACAAGTACTATTCCTTCGGGAAGTAATCCTGCAGCTTTTGGTAATTTTATTGCAAATGTGGTTATACCATGCCCTCCAACTATTTCTTCCTTTACTCCATCATCTGGAGGAGCTGGTACAATTGTAAACATTACAGGTACTAATTTTCTGCAAGTTACTTCAGTTAGTATTGGTGGAGTACCTGCCTTATCTTATACGGTAAATTCTGCTTCAAGCATTACTGCTATAGTTTCGGGATCAGGGGCGCATGGAACTGACAGTGGAAGAGGAAGTGGAAGTGTTGTTCTAACTACTCTTGGTGGAACTGCAAGTATGGCTGGCTTTACTTATACATACCCAATACTTAAATCCTTTACGCCAAAATACGCCTGTCCAGGTGCCAGTATTAGCATTTCAGGATATAATTTTACTGGAGCAACTGCTATTATTTTAGGAGGTGTTACTGCAAAATCGTTTATAGTAAATTCCGACACCAGTATTACAGCTGTTGTAGGAAGCGGAGGTTACGGACCAGTTACAGTAACTAATGCAAAGGGATCAGATAGTAGTAGTATAGCTATATTTGAAGTAGGAGGAGGGACAGCTCTTTATGCTTATGTTCTCAATAATAGTTCAAGTGATATTAATGGTACTATTAGTGTGATTAATATTGCTACCAATACTGTAGTCAAAACTATTAATGTAGGTCGCGATCCGAGGGCAATTTGTTTTTCTCCTGATGGCAGTAAATTATATTTTACTGATTTCACAAGAAGTACATTAAAAGTAATGAGTACCAAAAGTGATTTAATTTTAAATAATATATTTTTATCGGGATTTTATAACAGTCCAACAGGTTTAGTGACTAATTTGGATGGCAGTAAACTATATGTATCAGATAGAGGAAGTAATAATATGTATATTATAAATACTATTACCAACACCGTTAAATCTACCATAAATATTGGTTATACAGAGGGGATAGCAATTAGTCCGGATGGGAGTAAAGTTTACGTTTCAAATTCCAACAAAACCGTGAATGTAATTAACACTTCAAGTGATACTGTAATTGCTACTATACCAGTTGGTTCAATACCAAAAGGAATAGTAGTCAGTCCTGATGGAAGTACCGTTTATGTTGCTAATTATGACAGCAATAAAGTTACTGTTATTAATACTTCCAGTAATACGGTAACCTATACTATTAAGGTAGGTATAAATCCCTGGGAGTTAGCTATTACTCCTGATGGAAGTAAATTATATGTTACCAATTACACTGATGGGACAGTGAGTGTTATAAATACTTCCAACAATACGGTAGTCAAATCTGTATTCGTAGGAGGTTTTGCAGCTGGGTTAAGTATAACTCCTGATGGCAGTAAAGTATATGTGGCAAACTATTTGAGTAGGGTAAGTGTAATTAGTACATTAAGCAATACGGTAATTAGTAATATCACAGTGGGTAGTGGTCCAATTTCTATTGGTAATTTTATAACAAATTTGGTTGTGCCTTGTACTCCTACCATTAGTTCTTTTACGCCTACTTCTGGTGGGAGCGGAACAACCATAACTATTACCGGTACCAATCTGACAACTACTGGTTCAGTAAGTTTTGGAGGGGTACCCATACCGGTCGCATTGTTTACGGTAAATTCTGATACAAGCATTACTGCTATTGTTTCGGGATCAGGAGCTACCGGAGCTGTGAGTTTAAGCACTAATGGTGGAGCTGCAAGTTTGGCTGGCTTTACTTATACAAGCCCAATTGTAAGTTCCTTTTCGTCAAAATCTGCCTGTCCAGGTTCTAAAATAAATATTGTTGGATCTAATTTTACTGGAGCAACTTCCGTGATTTTAGGAAATGTTCCAGCAAGATCATTCACCGTAAATTCTGATACCAGTATTACGGCATTGGTAGGAGGCAGTGGTAATGGGTTAATTACAGTTACTACAGCAAATGGTTCAGGTAGTAGTAAAACATTTTTTGGTGTAGGTGGTGGTATTGCCCCTTATGCTTATGTACCCAATAATTCGGACGGTACTGTAAGTGTTATTGATATTAGTAATAATAGTGTAAAAACCACCATAAATTTTGGGAAAGGCTCTGACCCTGTAGGGCAATGTCATTTAGTTAAGGATTATATAGCTCTTTTATAGTTAGTGAATGTTTGATATTTGCCATTTATTCTTTTGGCTTTTACAACCCGAGGATGTTTTCTGCC
>CAIVPM010000419.1 GCA_903907815.1 uncultured Chitinophagaceae bacterium
AAAAGCATTTGAGCGAAATGTAGAACCTGTAAGACCAGGCAGAAAACATCCTCGGGTTGTAAAAGCCAAAAGAATAAATGGCAAATATCAAACATTCACTAACTATAAAAGAGCTATATAATCCTTAACTAAATGACATTGCCCTAAAGGGGAACCTGGTATTGGCAAAAAGATACAACCAGAAAGCCGGGCCGCAGGCGCGCCCAAAATCAAATAAAAATTAAAAAAAGAAAAAGTAAAAAGAATACATTTTTTTAGAATTGATGATGTAGAAAGTGGACAATTAGTCAATTTATCAGTTCAACCTTACTTCCTGCTTTTAATTTTGTTTCTTTGCAACAATTATTTCAAATTTTCATCTGGCGTTCCCATGGCAACTTCTTCTATAAAAAAGATTCTTATTAAAACAGGTAAGATTACCGGTATTACCCTGTCATCGATTTTACTGATCATGTTTTTATTGCCCATATTGTTTCCGGGAACTGTAGCAAAGAAGATTAAAGACTGGACCAATCAGAGTATCAATGGAGAACTGAACTTTTCCCGTACCAGTCTGTCCTTCTTCAGCCATTTTCCATCGCTTACATTATCGTTACATAATTTTACCTTAAAGGGATCGGCCCCTTTTGAAAAGGACACCCTTATTTCCACCGATGAACTGGCATTGGGTATTAACCTCCGCTCCTTATTCTCCGACAAAATAGCCATTGATGAAATTTACCTTACCAATGGAAATATATCCGTTAAAGTAGACTCGCTTGGTCATGCCAATTACAACGTATACCGCGCAGATACCAGTAAAGCGGTGGTAAAAAGTACCGATAGCAACTCGGCCTCTTTAAAGATAGAACGCATACAGCTGGACAATACCGATTTAAGTTACAACGATCTGTCGATACCGGTACAGATAGTGGCTAAAAACCTCTATTATCTGGGCAAGGGCGACCTTACCAGATCGATCTTCGACCTTGCTTCTAAAATTAAAATAGACTCCTTTGATCTTACCTATAATCATTCGCATTATATAGGTTCCAAAAAGCTGAAAGCCAACCTGATAACCAAGGTGAACACCAGTTCGCTGGCACTGATATTTGAGAAGAACGAGATAGAGCTGAACAAACTGCCGATGGAGTTTAATGGCACCTTTGGCTTCCTGAAAGACGGCTACGAGATGGACTTTAATATGAATACGGTAGATGCAAGTCTGTATGAAGTACTGGGCGCCCTCCCTTCCTCTTATATGCCCTGGTTCGACAAGATGGATGCAAAAGGAAACACCGATATTAAGTTTAAACTGAAAGGGAAATATGAAGCGGTAAACAACCTGAAGCCCGATTTACTGCTGGCAATTAAAATACGCGATGGCTATATGGATTACGAGAAAGCCCCCGATGCATTGCAACACCTGTATCTGGATTTTGACACCCACATGCCGCAACTGAATATGGATAGTTTAAAGGTGAATATAGACTCGCTTTCGTTTGACATAGACAAGAGTTTCTGGAAGAGTAATTTTCATATTGCCGGCATGAACAAGCCATCAATTAAGGCCCATGTAAATGCAGTACTGGATCTTGCGAAGATTCATCAGGCAGTAGGAATTAAGGGGCTGGATATGCGAGGTAAATATACACTGAACTTATTGGCCGATGGACAGTACTATACAACTGTTGTACCGAATGGTTTGCGCAAAACTGATACGGTAATAGCGAGTATTCCGGTGTTTAATATTACTTCTTCTCTTACGGATGGCTATTTTAAAATGGCGCAGTTGCCAAAAGCAATCGATCACCTTGGTTTTAACCTGAATGCCAGCTGTTCCGATGGTAATTATAAACATACTCTTGTTAGTCTGAAGGACCTGGATATGAAGGTGCTGGACAATTATATAAAAGGTTTTATACAACTACAGGGAGCCACTGCATTTGCAGTAGATGCCGACCTGAAAGCACTGTTTAAACTTAAAGATGTGAAAGACTTTTATCCTCTGGATTCTACTATTAAACTGGATGGAAATATTGTGGCTGATATACAATCGAAGGGTGTGCTGGATATAGCTAAAAAGATATATCCTGTTGTAAACGCCAGCATTAATCTGAAAGATGGGAAGGTGCAAACAAAGTACTACCCTAGTCCGATAGAGCAGATACAGGTGTCGGCAAATATTATCAGCAAAAGCAGTTCTCCAAAAGATGTATCGATATC
The DNA here is from genome assembly GCA_903907815.1 of uncultured Chitinophagaceae bacterium. Taxonomy (GTDB): domain Bacteria; phylum Bacteroidota; class Bacteroidia; order Chitinophagales; family Chitinophagaceae; genus CANFLJ01. The sequence continues at coordinate 2,206 of CAIVPM010000419.1, forward strand.
GGTATTGCCTATCTCGCTATCCTTTGAGGGGCAACCTTTTACGGTAAAAGCAGACATCAGCAATCTATCGAACATTAAGTACGACATCAGCTCGCAGGGAACTATTGATATTGGAAAAATATATTCGGTATTTGCTTTAAAAGGATATGATGTAAAAGGATTGATAAAGGCCGATCTTGCTTTGAAAGGATTACAGAGCGATGCTACCAGCGGGCGTTATAACCGACTGTTTAATTCGGGTACTTTATCGGTAAAAGATGTGTCCTTATCTGCCGATATGTTCCCTAAACCATTTGAAATAAAAGATGGTCTGTTTCATTTTGAACAGGACAAGATGCTGTTCGATCATTTTCATGCAAACTATGGCTCCTCCGACTTTCAGTTGAACGGTTATCTGAACAATGTAGTTAATTATGCGCTGAAAGATAACGCAGCACTACAGGGTCAGTTTGATTTAAAAAGCAATCACTTAAGCATTGATGAGTTTATGGCTTTTGCCAGTACTGATACTGCTAAACAGGGAAACAAAACTCCGGCAAAACCTGCCAGCAAAGGGGTAGTGATGATACCAACTAACCTTGCAGTAAACTTTAATGCCTTTATTAATAACGCGAGCTACAATGGGGTTAAATTAGACAGCATAAAAGGTGCTATGAGCATTGAAAACGGCGTACTAAAAATGGTGAATAGTGGCTTTACCATTGTAGGAGCACCTGTAGTGATTGATGCTACCTATCAAAGCAAGAGTCCGAATCAGGCGCTGTTCGACTATCATATAAATGCACAGAACTTCAATATTAAAAAGGCCTACGATCAGATAACGATGATACAACAAACTATGTCGTCGGCAAAGTATGTACAGGGAATTGTTTCGCTGGACTATACGCTATCGGGCAAGCTGGATGAAAATATGATGCCAATACTACCGTCCTTAAAAGGTGGTGGAACATTATCACTTGCAGATGTGCGTTTGAAAGGTTTTAAACTGATGAATGCCGTGAGTAAAGCAACAGACCGCGATAGCCTTACCAATCCCAACCTAAAGAAGGTGGACATAAAAACCACGATCAATAATAATATCATAACTATAGCAAGAACCAAAATGAAGGTGTTTGGATTGCGTCCAAGGTTCGAAGGTCAGGTAAGTCTGGATGGTCGCTTAAACCTGAAAGGAAGAATAGGCTTGCCACCATTGGGTATTATTGGTATTCCATTTAGTGTAACAGGAACACAAGAGCATCCTGCTGTAAAACTAAAGAGAGGTAGCGATGCTGATAAGCTGCAAGAGAGTGCGGAGGAGTAGGTAAATACAAGGCACAAAGGCAACGAGGCACTGAGGCACAAAGTAATACTAATACAAGGGAGATAGAAGACAGGAGATAGGAGTCAGGAGGAATACAAGTTGCTGGTGATTTCATTGTTTGAGGAATATTGTTCTTGTATAGAGCGTTAAGCTTTCTGCGTTTTGCGTTACGCTTTATTTGGTACGATTTCTGCTTCGTTTTTTGATTGGGGAATAATTATCTGCTTCATTTATTTTTACAGCTTTAGATTTGTACGCATTAACATGACTATAATGTATTTACTTAAAAGGATAATCGTCTTACTTATTATATCATTTGCTTTACCCCTGACCTTTTATGCGCAGGGTAAAAACTTCATTTATATACAAAGCGATCGCAAGCAGCCTTTCTATGTTATCCTGAACAATAAAACAAATAGTTCTACCCCGGAAGGATATATTATTCTTCCTCAGATACCACAGGGAAAACACCTTATCACTATTGGTTTTCCAAAGAATGCATTCCCTGAACAGAACTTCATGCTGGAAATAAATGAAGACAAGGGTTATTCTTTTAAAAGAACGCCTAACAATATCTGGCAGCTATTTGATTTAAACAACTTTGTTACCATCAATCCGGTTACCAATCTTGATTCTGCTATTGCTGAAACCAAGAAAGTATATATTGCCCCTACTCCTTCAAAAGATACTGTTGTTACCCAGAAAGAGCTTCCAAAGCCTATTGAAGTGGCTAAGCCAACAGTAGTAATAGCTGAACAAAAAGCAGTAAAAGCTGACACTGTAAAACCTGTTGCTGTTGTGGCACAGAAAGTGGATACAATTACTATTACTAAGCCAGCTATAATAGCAGAGAAACCTGCTATCGTTGAAACGCCTAAGCCAGTGGTAGTAGAAGAACATAAAACAGTAATTACTAATCCTGCAATAAAAAGAGCTGAACTAAATATTACCGCGTTTGTAGATTCTAACAGCAAAAAGAGTGATACAATAGTTGTAATACATAAGCGCGACACAATTGTTCCGACTACTCCAGTTGCTGTGCATAATACAGATATTGTTGTTCCAAAAGAAGTGGTAATAAAACCATCCACTATTAAACTGATACTGGAAAAACAACAGGCTACCGGTATAGATAAAGTATTTGTAGACAGTACCGAAAATGGGTTAGATACTATTTCCGTTTATATTCCATTGCCTGCTGTTCCTAAAACTATAAAAACAGCTGCAGGAACTACGATCTCCTCCCCTGTTCAAAATAAAACGCTCCTAACGGATGATGAATTTAAACAATTAAGACTCTCGATGGCATCTGCTGCTGCAGACGAGGATATGACTGCAGTTGCCTTAAAAGTAGCTGCTAATAAACTACTGGAAGTAAAACAGATAAAGAACCTGAGTACCTTGTACCTGAACGATGATAGCAAGCTTAATTTCTTTAAAGTGATAAAAGGTAGTGTACAGGATGTAGCCAACTTTCCATCGCTTGTAGGAGAGTTGAGTGAGGCTAAGAATATTGCTGGATTTAAAGGACTTTAAAAGGAGGAATACAATTAGCTAATTTGCTAATTAGCTGATTTGCTAATTAATACAGGGAGGAAGGAAACAGGAGTTAGGAGACAGGAGGAATACAGAATACAAATTTAAAAATTTGTGAATTTGAAGATTTGAAAATTAATACAGAATACAGGGAGACAGGAGGAATACAAAGAAAATTTCAAGGGCTTTACAGAATATAATAGGATATGAGTAGATACTTTTTAGAGGTGGCATACAAGGGTAAGGGGTTCAGTGGATTTCAGATTCAACAGAATGCTGTTACTATTCAATCCGAGATAGAAAAGGCACTATTGATTTACTGTAAAAAAAGTATCGAATTAACAGGCTCGTCCCGCACTGATGCTGGAGTACATGCTACGCAAAACTTCTTTCATTTTGATGCAGATATTCTCTTTACTCCTAAAGAAGTATATCACCTGAATGCCATACTACCATCGGCTATTGTAATTAAAAATATATTGCCAGTAAAGGCAGATGCTCATAGCAGATTTGATGCTATTGGCAGAGAATATTATTACCACATTTATCAGCAGAAGAATCCTTTTCTGGAAGAATATGCATGGTATTATCCTTATAAGATAAACATAGATAATTTACAGAAAGCTGCTGCTACTTTATTTAATCATACTAACTATACTTCTTTCTCCAAAAAGAACACACAGGTTAATAATTTTGAATGTTGCATCCAAATCTCCGAGTGGATACAGGGTAAAGACACGCTGCAGTTCCATGTAAAATCGAACCGATTCCTAAGAGGTATGGTAAGAGGGTTAGTGGCTACGATGCTAAAGGTAGGCACCGGGAAAATATCCGTAGAACAGTTTGAAGATATTATACTTCAGCAAGACTGTAATAAGGCGGATTTCACCTCGCCAGGCCACGGTTTATTCTTACATAAAGTACACTATCCTGAAGGGATCTTTTAGCCTACTCCTCAATATAATTCATTTCTCTACCATAGGTTTCTTTAGTATATACCGCAGCAGCAATTGCCAGCAGTAAAAAGATTGCACCCGTAATCCATCCTCCATTAATATAGTTGCCGGTTAATGTTCTTATTCCCTTGAATATTAATATAATTAAAGGCAGGAAACCCCGTACCACATTGGGTATAGAGATAGCAGTTGTTGCTCTTAGGTTTGTGCCAAACTGTTCTGCAGACATAGTAATATACAGTACCGAAATACCCGAGCCAAAACCTAATCCGGCACATAGCCAGTACATACGTTCTGCTGTACCATTCTGCATGGTAAAATACATTACCATAAAGAAAGCCAGTATGCCAAAGAAGATAAATAAAGTTTTCTTTCTGCTCTTGATTATATTGCTGAGAATACCAGCACTTAAATCGCCGAAACATAAGGCTACATACTGATACATTATAGCCTTCCCAGGTTCTATAACTTCGTGGATACCCAACTCCTTTCCAAACTTATCGGAGAAGGTAATCAGTATACCGATAACGAACCAAACCGGCAATCCAATTGCAACCCCTTTCATATAACGGAAGAAGCGGCTCTTGTTGTTGAAGAGCATACATATATTTCCTTTTTGAATTTCAGCACCTTCCAGTTCGCTATACATACTACTTTCGAAAACACCCATTCTTAAGAACAATAATAACAATCCCATCACCCCACCTATATAATAGCAGATACGCCAGTCGTTAAATATTTTATATACGATGAAAGCTGTGATAGCGCCCATTACACCAACACTGGCAATAACAGAAGATGCAATGCCTCTTTTTTCTTTAGGCAACATCTCACAAACCAGTGTAATACTAGCACCAAGTTCGCCTGCTAGACCAAGACCAGCAATAAAGCGTGTAACAATATACTGGAAAACATTCTGTGCCATTCCATTGGCAATAGTAGCCAGAGAATACAAAACTATTGAACCAAACAATACACTCAGTCTACCTTTTTTATCACCCATCACCCCCCAGAAAAAACCACCAATCATTAGTCCAAACATTTGCAGGCTAATAATCCATTCACCCTGACTTAACACTTGATCGGGACTCAGGTGAAAGGATTCGAGACTGGGTTTTCTAACAATTGAAAACAACAGCAGATCGTATACATCAACAAAGAACCCTAAGGCACCTACAATTACTGGAATAGATAAAATGGATAACTGTTTTCTTGTCATTTATTGCAATCAATTAAGTGGCGAACATAATAAATTATAGCTACCCAAAAAACAAATCCCCAAAGGATTGCTCCTTCGGGGATTTATTATAATAATTCCAATCCGTCTTATCTTCTTATCGCCATTTTGAATGGAGTATATTTAATAGTCTCATTGCTTAGCATCAGTACATAATGTCCATCACTATTTATGTATGTAGTAACTTCTACAGGCACTATATTCTCTCCGATTACCGCACTCACTTCCTTCATTAGTATTACTCTACCTGTTCCCATTTCTACTAACTTCAGACTCAGTTTAGCATCCTTATCCGACATGAACTTAACCTTGAATTTATCTATTGCAGGGTTAGGATAAACCGTCATATTTGTAGATACTGTTGTTACAGGAACTGTCGTATTGGTAGCCTTAGCAAACTTAACATCTGCAAGAGATGCGACTATATGATTGTTGTTTCCACTTCCTATGAAAGAATAGGTAACCGTAATGATATCATCTGCTTTTAAAGTGTCATTTGTGCTGGTTGATCTGAAGTCTCTAAGATTAATAGCATACTCATTCAAGTCGCCATTTACCGACATTGTATAAGTGTACTGTTCGCTCCAGTTAGCGATAGAAGCTTTCTGAATCATGATAGTCAACTTGCCTGTTCCTGTTGCAGACGCTTTGAATTGAAGCTGATTATATGCACTCAAATCTCTGCTCAATCCACCTGCCTTCATCATCTTATATATAGAAACATAATCAGGAACATTTACATCAATGGTAACATTTCTAAACAATCTGTATTCATCTGCAGCAGGCATAATACCATCGTTGCTGATAGTGAAACGGTTTGGTTTATTTGATGCATTACTTAAGTTGTAATTCCAGTTACCATCATTCATGTAGGCCATATCCATCAGTGTATTATTCACTAAAAGACTGATATCACTCTCATAATTATCTTTCACATCAATTGTTACAGGTGTAATACCATTTGGTATTAATGTAACTGGCACAGACATTGGTGAAGTTGAAGTTACATTCTCATTACTTCTAACAGTTAGGTTTATAGAACCATTGGTAGCGCTGCTATTGTTTCTAACATTCATAATCAGTTTGTTAGCAGTACGGGTAACATCCGTAATATAAGTAGATGGTATTCCTATAGAATCTGTTACCTGATTAACTGGCAATATTCCATTCAGTTTTGTCAAGATATCATTTACCATATTCTGCGTCATCTTAGGCTCTACAGACCATACCTGGAAGTTGTACATGGTATCTTGTATTGCATAGTTTCTCGTTAACCATATTGACTGCACAGTAAACTTATTATCATTTTGTTTAACCCCTGCAGAGAAGCTGATTGCATATTCTATCTTACCATCATTCTGTTGTAATTTATATTGAATGAAGGTCATGCCCTGAACCTTTACTTTTTGGATATCCAGCATCTTTGCTTCTTTCAATCTGTCACAAACAGTCTTGGTATGAGCATATATATTATTATAAGTTCTGGTAAGGAAAGTAACACCCTTAGTTTCATTTTTAACGGTGTAATCGAATGTTTTAACTTCAGAAGCGTTAGTGAAAGATGTAAGATCGTTAACATGAGATGACATATCAAAAACCTTGTATCCACAGCCAATTGATTCCTTAGCAGGCATAACATTGTTTAATGAAATATTACCAGGAGTGGTAGTTCCCAACACCTGTATAACATTGTTTGTTTTTACAGGTGTTAATCTGCTATAATCTATGCTGTTAACTGTGTTTGATAACGCTGCATTATACACTCTCTTAGCAACTGCATCTCCAAGGCCTTTACTTTCTAATCCACCAGTACTACCAGAAGCTACAGCATCACAATTTACCGTAAACGGAACGCTTACAGTTGCGCTACAAGTTGTACCAAAGGTTCCAACTGTATAACTAACTACAGCAGACCCTTGCACTAAGCCTTTCACTAATCCTGTAATACTATCAACTGTTGCTATAGACGTACTATCAACTGTCCAGATACCACCAATTGTTGAATTGGTTAATACCGTAGAGTCTCCAGGGCATACAGCTGAAGTACCTCCTATTGCTTGTAATGTAGGTAAGGCTACAGAAGATATTGTTAGATTTAAAGTAGCTACACTATCACATCCTGCAGCATTGGTTAAGAATGCCATATAAGTACCTGCTACAGAATATGCATGACCATTAAAAGTAAACGAGGTACCATCGCAAATACTTACGTTAGTTGTTGACGATGTAGATTGTTTAACAATTAGATTTAAAGTAGCAACACTATCACAACCATTTGCATTGGTTAAGAATGCTAAGTAAGTACCTGAAGTGCTGTAAGTCTGACCATTAAATGTATAAGACGAACCACTACAAATACTTGCATTGGTAGTTGATGAAGTAGGTTGATTTATTATTAAGTTCAATGTGGCAATACTATCACAACCAACAGCATTTATAGTGCTATAAGTATAAGTTCCACTGGTGGTATAAGTTGAACCATTCCATGTATATGAACTACAAGCAATAACATTTGTAGATGATGTGCTTGGATAGTTTACTGTTAAGTTTAATATAGCAGTACTGTCACAACCAACAGCATTTATGGCACTGTAAGTGTATGTTCCACTTGTTGTATATGTTGTACCATTCCATGTATAAGTACTACAAGCAGTAACACTTGTAAATGAAGTACTTGGATAGTTTACTGTTAAGTTTAAGGTAGCAGTACTATCACATCCTACAGCATTTATGGCAATGTAAGTGTATGTTCCACTCGTGGTATAAGTTGATCCATTCCATGTATAAGAACTACAAGCAGTAACATTTGTAGTTGAAGTGCTTGGATAGTTTACTGTTAAGTTTAAGGTAGCAGTACTATCACATCCTACAGCATTTGT
>CAIVPM010000420.1 GCA_903907815.1 uncultured Chitinophagaceae bacterium
CAACATTCAAATGTTGAGGCCTTTAATAGTTAAAAATATGCTTTAATTAATGATAATATCGGATAATGGTCCAAAGGCACTTTTGCCAGCAGAATTCTGCGATAATGCCTGTACATAAACATGCATTTCTTTTGGCAATCCTTTTACCTCTTCATTAGTAGTAGCATCAGTAATAATCATGGTACGAATACTACTAGGAGGAAGCACAATATTATTGTCCTTTACTTCTATTAAAAAATAATCTATTCCAAGGAATATTACTACTACATAACTATCGGCACCTACAACCTTGCCAATGCTTATGTGCAATGGGCCACCACTGGCTTGTGAAAGCCCTACAGCACCCGGAGCAGCAGGAATTACAGCAGGACTATAATTTCCTTTTGAAGCTTCGAAACCGGTAGAAACTATCAGAGTCTCATTGCCATCGGCAATAACATTAACATGACCTGCCAATAAATGTACCATGTTGTTCAAATCATCGTAGGAGTCTTCAAACTCTTTCTTTTCAATATTTCCCTTCTTTCTAAGTGGGAATGCAGCCATCAAGCGATCGTAAGCCTTTTTTACATCTATTAAACTTACAGGCAAATTGGGAAATTTAAGATTACCAGTCAGTTTGGTAATCAATCCCAGAACAAATAATAAAAAATCTAAAACTGGCAATTTTGGCCAGCTTACAAGAACGTGAATTTTACGTTTCATAATATTGAGTTTATTAAATAACTAAATAATCCTTCCAGACCTTTGTTTTATTGGCATGGAAGAAAAAGTTGATGAAATATTTTTTGCATTATTACTAATAGTTTTACAATAAACGAGCCCATTATTGCTTCGATCCTCCTTAAAAATGGTTTGGATTTGGAGGAATGGAAGATGTTCTTCCAGATTCATTTGCTTTTCCTGGAAGAATAAACCTTGATCCTGGAGGAATGAAGTATAAAGAAGGAGGAATGGCATCCATTCCTGCTGATTAAAAGGTTTTTCCTGGAGGAACGTATGCCGTTCCTGCTCTTCTAAACTATTTTTCTGAATGAACGAAGTATAAAGAAGGAGGAATGAAGAAGAAACTAGTTGTGAAATTAAATTTTCGGCATTCCTACGAAGATAGCCATCTGTGGGGTGGTTAGAATTTGAAAGACGCGGAGTATTTTTGGTAATACCTAACATTTCAACCTCTAATTAAGTTGGTGAAGTGAATCTATTCTAATGAATAATCCTAATTAAATCGTAAATAGATTTTTTAGAACACATTTTTCTATTAAATAAATGGATTATTATTACAGGTAATAGTAAAGTATGGCATAGACTATTAAAAAAAGTAAGAGATGTAAATTGGTTCAAAATCTAACAAATAGCAGTTGCCGTAAACAAAAACAGGGTATCTCCAAATTTGGAGATACCCTGTTTTTGCTAAATTCTTAGCTCATTATCTTTTATAATTCTAGTCCTATACTAAAAACAAATGGAGTATATTTAAAACTATAATCATAATCGAATACTGAATACTGTGGCGAACTCCAACCCTTTATGGTATAATTAAATTGTTTGTACTGATATCCTGCTTTTATAAAAAAAGCATTATTCGTGTTTATTGTTTTTTTATACCCAATATAAAGCGATCCACAAAAGGTCTTTTTTAGTACAAAATAATCTTCACCATTGGCTTGCTTTTCTGGAAAATCAGTTGTTCTTTCTGGAAAATAAATTCCTCCCTCTACATTTATAAATGGTTGCCAGATACCTGTACCAAAGGATTTTTCGATACAGCCAAAAATAGCATTCCCTTTATGGCCATAAGGATCAAAAGATAAACCCAAACCAGTAAACCATTGTTTCCAGGCAATTCCATTTACCGTTGATATTCCCAGTTGCATATCGGTAGAGCCTGCAAAATAGTTTACCCCATTAATGCTTCTGAATTTTATAGGGAATTGTTCTTTGGTAGACTGGCTATACAAACTAATGGTAAGCAATATGGTGGAAATGATTAATAATAATTTCTTCATATTATTTTTTGCTAATATTTATCTTACTAAGCTGTGTAATGTTGTTGATATTAGCATAGCTATATTGATATAACCCATCGGTAGCAGATACGATTGCCAATCCATTGATACAAATCACATCGTACGGTTCGGCTACATTAATGGTCTTTAATAAAGTAAGGCTCTTTGGATTAGTAGCATCATACACTTTTAAACCATCATCGCAAACAAACAGGTGATTATTGTCTTTACCTAAACCCATTGGCTTGGTCATATTATATTTATTAATCAGTACCGGGCTCTGCAAATTATTTACATCTACCACATCCAGTTCATTATCGGTTCCTATGCATATATTGGTACTGGAATGAAGGGTTATATAAGCATAATTTCCATCGGTAATTACCGGATCACAAAGTCGGGCATGACTAAAAGAACCTGTAGAAGTAGGTTTGTCGGGATTGCTAATATCATATATAATCATACCACTCTGCGAACCGATGAACAACTTATCCTTGAAAGGATATATTGTTTCTATACCACTTCCAATAGCATTTCTACCAGTTGCTACTGGCATTGCGGGATTGCTTACATTAAAGGAAGAAAGATAATAAGATTCTACAGTATATAAACGATCATTTACCAAAGCAAATCTGGCCATAGAACCACTGGTACTATTGGTTGTTGAAGTAGAATAGCCGGGTGCTGTTGTTGCATTGTCGGACATATAATATGCATTGCCGTTTGAATAATACCAGTAATTAGTTCTTATACCAGCATCAATGGTAATAGTGGTATCCCTTTCGGTTAAGCCTGTAACAATATAACCACTATCTGCATAATATCCATAGTTAATTCGCTTATCTTTAAATACATCTGGTATAAAGTGTATTTTTTTAGGCATACTCTTATTACTAATATCGAACACCATTAAATCGGTGTAACAATCTGCATACAAATAATTGCCCCTTACCGATACATCCTGATTACCCGGAATAGCAATAAAAGATTCATTTACCGGAGCCGCAGGATTGCTATTATTGATGATATGAATACCGCTACCTTGTTCGGTTACAAAAAGATAATTACCTATCACAGCTATCTTTCCCGGAGTTACAATATCCTGAGAAGCCTGAACCGCAATTTTGTTACGTACATTAGTCATCGACTCTTGTATAGGTTGATACAATTTGTAGTGCATGGTTGCTGTATCTTTCAAACAGGCACTAAAAGCAAGCATAATAGCTGCAATGGTTGTTAAAACAATTCTTTGTTTCATGATGATTATTTTGATGTATTAAAGATAGAAGATATATTCTTTTTTATGGTTAATCCAAAGTATTTACCAGTAATGCCGGTCTGTTGATATTTACTGATTGGTGTTATATCCTGTGTGTACTGTATTCCAGCTTCCCATCCTTTAAAAACAGGAAACCATATTGCAGCATATATTGATAAGCCAACAGTATTTACAGTAGAATAATTATTGATGTAAGCGGCATTCCAATAATCTGCTGCCAGCCAATTACTGCTGATGGTAGTTTTAAACTGATAGCCAAGTTCTGGTCGGAATAACTGGAATAATTTATGGCTACTATTGAACTGCAATCCTTGTTGTACTAATATTTGATGCAAATTGTTGTGTACCGTATTGCCGCTTCCAGTATAATAATAATACAACACATCGGTAGAGTCTTTTATACTATTTATGTCTAGGGCTCTTTCTACAAAACTATATTGCAACTGCGTAATCAGGGATACCTTTTTGCTGAATTCATAAGCAAATCCCGCACCCACTGAAAGATAATATCCTGTAGCAGAAAAGTGTTTATCATTAAATGTAGTATTTCCAGTTTGGTCCCATCCAGGCGAAGAGGTTGTTGCAAATGCCATTCCATCTGTATTGGTCGATGCAGTATAGTTTGCAGAGCCACCTGCTATCAACATATAAGGATATAGTTTCTTTTTCGTTTTATGTTTATCAGAAGAACTCTTAGTGGTATCTATTGCTTTTGTAGCATTATTTTTAGCTAACGAAACGATAGAATCTTTCTTTGCGGCTACGGTATCTGCTATCATGGTTATCTCTTCCTGTTTAGGATTAGTAATTGCTGTAGCATTGCTTATTACCTCTTGTTGCACTACCGAATCTAATTGTTTCAGAATAGGGTTTTCGACGAAAGCCAATTTCTTTTCTGGAAGAATTGTTTCTATAATAGGCTCAACAGTAGTTTGTGCCGTTGTTGAATGAAAATTAATGGTTGTATTCTTAGCAATACTATGTGCCGCTATTATTGGATTATTAAGTGGATGTACTTTAGCTACATTTGAAGTAATACTGTTTTTCTCCTTATTGTTCAATTGTTGCGTAAGAGTATTTGATTTGCTCGAGTTGTTCTGTTGTTTTGTAATTGTAGATGTGTCGACAGATGTTGTTTTGTGTTCGATAGCCACAGCTATGGCATTCTTTTCGTTGCCTCCTTTCTTTAATTCAATAGTGTCCATTAAAAAGAATGGTGTAATCAAGAATGCTATCAATGGAAGTATCCACCAGAACACAATAAGTCTTCTTTTCTTTTTCTTGTTAATAGCGGCATCCACCGATTCCCAGATTTCAGCAGCGGGCTCCAGCTGAAATGCTGATGTTTTTTGCTGTACCTGATATTCAAAATTCTCTTTCATTTAATTTGCTTTAATCC
>CAIVPM010000421.1 GCA_903907815.1 uncultured Chitinophagaceae bacterium
CAGGTGGCGGCGGCGGAGCGCCTATACCGGGAAGCGGTGGAGCTGTACCATTTGATGGAGGATTAAGTCTTATTCTATTGGCTGCAGGAGCTGGAGTAGGAGCAAAGCGTAAGAAGATGCGAAACGCTTAATGCAAAACGCTTAACGCAAATAAAAGCTAATTATAAATAGTGTGTGTACTTTTTAGGTGCGGTAAAGTGTACAGCTTTACTGCGCCTTTTTTTAATATTACAGTATGTTAATCAAGCTAAATAAGCCGTTTTTATTAACGATATTATTTGCCATGGCATTAATGGTAGAGGGTATGTTTTTGTGCAAGGGTAAGCTTAACCTAATATGGGGGTAAACTACAGAATACAGGGGATAGTTAAATGCAGAACCCTTAAGGCTTAACGCATAATACAAATACATGGTGGGTGATGGAGGATTAGCTTTTTTTAATTTAAGTAACCGCAAACTTATTTCATCAAACATTTGCTTACGGTTACTCCGTATTATATCCATTTATCCTTCTATCAGATGAGGTACAAAACGACTGGTATTGTTGGTAATCAGTTCGCTGGATTCTCTGATGCCCATTCCTGCGGGTTGTTGTCCTATTACCCAACTTCCTATTACGGGATAATTGCCTCCCATTCTTGGTAAAGAACATAGCTCCTGATAAATGTATCCTTCACTGCCATACTCACCTTCGGTTTGCTGAAGGGTAATATTGTTTTCTACTACTTGTATGTTGGCTCCTTCGCGAGATAGAATCGGTTTTTTTACGTAGCTACTCATTCCATTTGCATCAAAATAGGAAGGTAACAGATAAGGACAATTGGGATAAAGCTGCCATAATATGGGCAGTATAGCCTTGTTGGACAAGACCATTTTCCAGGCGGGCTCTACCCAGAAGGCTTTGTTTTGATCTTCGGTAATATGTTTTCCAAAGTCTTCTTTCAGCAACCATTCCCAAGGGTATAACTTAAAGATATTTTTGATGGCTTTATCCTGCAGATCGACAAATGTTTTATCGTTTTGGTCCCAGCCAATATCGTCTATAAAAATCAGCTCTGTTTGCAAGCCACCCTGAATGGCACAGTCGCGCATGTATTCGGTATTGGTAAGATCTTCGAGCGTTTCTTTCAGACAGGTAAAATAGAGTGTATCGGGGTGTAAATAATTTTTAAGATAACGCCAGTAAGCAATGAGTTTTTCATGAATACTATTGAACTGATCTTTGGATTTATCAAAATCCTGCAGCCAGAACCACTGCACTATTCCCGCCTCGTAAAGACTGGTAGGGGTATCGGCATTGAACTCTAATAACTTGATCTGATTATTTTTAAAACAAAAATCGAAACGACCATAGATAGCAGGATGATCTTCGGTCCAGCTACGTTCTATCAAAGGAATTGCTTCGGGTGGTATACCAAACTGATGGTACAGATTATTATACATAACATGCTGAACGGCACCCAGACAAAGGTCCCATAATTCGGTAGTAGCTTTTTCCAGGCTTAGTACTTCCTGCATGGTAAAGCTGTAATAAGCAGACTCATCCCAGTAAGGAACGGTGGTGGTATGAAAACCAAAGCCTAAACTTTCGACAGCGGCCTGCCATTTATTGCGAGGATTGATAGAAACTCTTTGCATAAATAAATCTAAAGGAGTAAATATAATTCACCCAGTGTAAAAGGGTGCATTTTAATCGTGCGTTGCGTGAATCGTGATTCGTGAGTAATACAGTGTAGCTGCTTTGTGATGACTACTTTTTGCATATTTTAAGTATGCATAAAGTAATAATTAACTACCAACACTGAAGCTGCCGTGTCCAAAACCGCCTCGTACTATACCGCTTTTAAAGCCATTGTTTCCAATGTTGGCGGAGGGGTGTATGGCATCGGAATAGTATCCTGCACGGCGATAACTGCCGTCGTAATAATTGCCATAAGGGCGAAAGGCGTAATACCATAATCTACTACCGCCACCGCCATAATAATGGTGAGTACGATTGTAAGGAGCGGTACTATCGCTACGGATATAAGTATGATTGGTGCTGCCTTCCCAGTCGTTGTTGCCCGGTCGGTTGCAACTGGCTAATGCCGCCGTTATCAGTATAAGTTGTATATGTTTTGATTTCTTCATTTGAAGTAAAGGGGATTATTTAACGGTAATAAATATTTCGTAATCCTTTTTTACTGTTACGCCTTTGGTATCGCCTTCTTCGTTTTCAGCGGTAGTATAATGATCGCCCAATGCTGGTAAAGTATCGCGGTATACTATGGTGTTGTATACGGCATTATTGTTCCAAACTATATGTTTTGTAATCAATACATCGTGGGTACTATCGAGGTGCTCTACGGTAACGGCACTTTCTACAGAGCCTGATTTATTAACGCCTTCGGTAAGGTCTTCTTTTTCATCATTACAGGAAATAAATAAGAAGGAACTGATCAGGAGTAGGGCCATTCCGGTTTTGAGGTGCGTATTCATTTAATAAAGTTTTATAACTTGACTGCAATAATAAAAAGATATTGCAATACACTAATGGAATTGTTTAGGAGTGGTTGGGAGAAGAAGTTTCAAGTTGCTGGTATCTGGTTACCAGTATCAAAAAAGATATAGGAATTAATACTTAAAAAGAGCGTTTCGTTGGTAGAGCCCATAAATGAATAATACCCTTCTGCCTTAAAACAACCCTTCAGGATATGTAACTTCTGTTACAATCATGGTAGTACCCCAAAAATACTTTTGCTGTAAATAATCAGAATATGATAGTATACAGGAAGATGAAATGGGCTAATAGAATCTTGCTACTGGCTATGCTGCTGGTAACCATGATGTGCGAGGCTACAGCACAAAGGGATAGTGCTACACTATTAAAATTAGCGGAAGCTATAACTGCTGCAACAACGAATAACAGCTCGGTAAAGCTGGCAAAACAAGATGAACAGATAGCGTTGGCAAAGTATCGTCAGACAGAAGCCATCTATATGCCACAGGTAGGATTGTCGTACACTGCTATGACGACTAATAATCCACTTAATGCCTTTGGATTTAAACTACAGCAAAAGACTATTGCTGCTGCAGATTTTAATCCTGCTACTTTGAATCATCCAAATGGTACACCCGACTTTACTACTAAGCTGGATCTTCAACAACCCATTATTAATATGGATATGTTGTATATGAGAAAGGCTGCTGCTGTGCAGAAAGATATTTATGCATACAAGACAGAAAGAACGCAGGAATACATTGCTTTTGAAGTAAAGAAAGCCTACCTACAACTTGGAGTAGCTTACGATGCAGTAAAGGTTCTGGAAGAAGCGCTTGCAACTGCTAAACAAATAAGAAAGTATAGTACCGATTACTACAATCAGGGACTGGTACAAAAGACCGAAGTTTTAAATGCCGAAGTATTTGTAGCTACTACAGAAACCAATCTGGCTAAGGCGAAGAGCAATATATATAATGCTTCCGATTATCTTGGATTGCTGATGGGTAAAGGAACTGGTGTAGTATATACGGTAGAAGAAGTTGCTTCAATAGTAAATAAAGATGCAGCAAAATTATCCGATAGTCGTCCCGATTTTATGGCTATGCAAAAAGGAATAGAAGCCAGTAATTGTATGATACAATCGGCTAAAATGGCGGCCTATCCTAAGCTGAATGCTTTTGCAAGTTATCAGCTGAACGATGCTTCTATGACGGGTTTTGGCGCTAATGCCTATCTGGCTGGTGTACAATTGTCCTGGAATATATTTAGTGGAAACCGAAACAAGAATGCTATTGCTACCCAGCAACTGGAGCGCAATAAAATGGCGGACGAACTACAGCAACAGAAAGAACAAAGTGCCGTAGAACTGAATAAAACACAAAGAGATATAGCAGATGCACAGACCGAAATTTTACAACATCAATCCTCTATTCGTCAGGCAGAAGAACGCTTAAGAATGTTGCAAAATCGTTTTGAGCAGGGGCTTGTCAATACCACCGATATCATGATGGCTACTACACAGGTGTCTCAGGAAAAGCTGGCGAATCGTCAGGCATTATTTAATCTTAATTTATCGCAGGCTTATCTGCAATTACTTATTTCATCATCGTCAAAAACTAAATAATTATATGCGTTTAACTATTAAAACATTGCAACTGACTGTTGTTGCATCTACCGTATTCATCATGACAAGCTGTTCTTCTAAGAAAGATACATCAGCCGAGCCAGAAGTGGCTGCTGCACCTGTAGGTGTAGTGGTGGCATTACCTAAAACTATTAAGGATAACAGCATGGAACTCAGCGGACAGGTAGTGGCTGCAGTAACCGCTAATATCAGTACAAGAATTATGGGAACCGTATCTCAGCTTACTGTAAAAGTGGGTGATGTAGTACAGAAAGGTCAGGTGCTGGTAAAGATTACCCATGATGATATCAGTTCTAAAAAAGGACAGACCGAGGCTATGATAGCAGAAGCAGAAGCAGCTTGTAAAAATGCAGAAAAGGATGTAGAAAGATTTAAGAATCTATACAAACAACAAAGTGCTACTGCTAAAGAAGTAGAAAACGTAACCCTGCAATTTCAGTCGATGAAAGCAAAGCTGGAGGCGGCAAAACAAATGCGTAATGAAGTAGATGCTAATCTGGCCTATACAACATTGACTGCACCATTTGCAGGAGTAGTATCGCAAAAGTTTATGGAAGCAGGAGGATTAGCAAATCCGGGTATGCCGATACTGACTATAGAACAAAGTGGCAGTGTAGAGATTGCAGTAAATGTGCCGGAAAGTGAAATACAATCTATCAAAATGAATGGCGTAGCGAGTGTAGTTATTAAATCATTAGACAAGAAGTTTAATGCTACCGTTAAACAGATTGCACCTTCTTCTCAGTTTACTGGAGGACAGTATGTAATTAAGCTTGAAGTGCCTGAGAAAGAAAAGGCAGGACTACATTCCGGTATGTATGCAAATGTTGCTATTCCATTGGAAATGAAAGGGACTAATAAAAGCACCGATGCTGTGTTGGTACCTGTTTCGAGTATATTGTATAAAGATCAGTTAACGGGTATATACGCTGTAAGTAAAAATCATACTGCCTTGCTAAGATGGGTAAGATTAGGAAAAATTTCCGGCGATGAAGTAGAAGTGTTATCGGGACTTGCAGCAGATGAACAATTCGTATTATCAGCTGATGGGAAGTTGTTTAATGGTTCTGCAATAACGGAGAAGAAATAACGAATACATCGTGAGTTACGTGAGTCGTCAATCGTGATTAATACAAATACTATTTTGTTCTGAGTATTACAATTAAAATATGGAGTTGGAGAAATTGAATCCTGTATTACTCACGACTCACGTAATCACGATTCACGATTCTCGAACAAAACATACATAAATAAAAAGAATTATAATGAAAGAAGGCTTTTCAGGTAAGATAGCAAACGCATTTATTAAATCGAAGCTAACGGTGCTTTTGATGATTGCGTTTTTGTTGATAGGAGGGTACAGCACTATGCTGATACCAAGAGAGGAAGAACCACAAATTGAAGTTCCTATTGCCGATATCATGATTGGATATCCGGGAGCGGAACCTAAAGAGGTGGAGACTAAAGTGGTTGCACCAATGGAGAAAATTGTTTCCAACATCAAGGGGGTAGAGTATGTATATTCTACTACTATGAAGGGGCAGGCAATGCTGATTGTACAGTTCTATGTAGGCGAAGATGTAGAGCGTTCGCTGGTGAAACTGTACAATGAGATAATGAAGAATATGGACAAGATGCCGCAGGGTGTTACGCTTCCATTAGTGAAGACCAGAGCCATTGATGATGTACCTGTTTTAGGATTGACTTTATGGAGTGATCATTACAGTGACTTTCAGCTAAGGCAGATGGGCGAGGCTTTGAACAATGAAATAAAAAAGATACCCGATGTAGCTGCCATCAATGTTATAGGTGGAAGAAGCCGAGAAGTAAAGGTGGTACTGGATAAAACTAAAATGACACAGAATCATGTGGACTTCCTTTCTATCAGCAAACAGATGCAGGGAGGCAATGTGCAGATGCTAAGTGGTAGTCTGATAAAACAGGATACTGCGTTTTCTATAGAGACGGGTAACTTCTTATCTACTGCTGATGAAGTAGCCAATTTGATAGTGGGGAGCAATGAACAGAAGCCTGTCTATTTAAAACAGATTGCTACTATTGAGGATGGTCCTGAAACGCCTGTACAGTATGTGTTGTTTGGTAAAGGAAAAGAAGATACGAGTAAAGGATTCCGTTCAGCCTATCCTGCTGTCACTCTTTCTATAGCAAAGAAGAAAGGAGCAGATGCAATGCATTTGTCCGAGTTGATATTGAATAAAGTAGAGCACCTGAAAAAGGATTTATTACCCAATGAAGTGCATCTTACCAGTACCAGAAACTACGGTGAAACTGCTTCCGAAAAAGTGTCTGAATTATTATTCCATTTATTCATAGCCATTGTAGTCGTTACACTCTTTGTAATGCTGGCAATGGGGTGGCGTGGAGGATTAGTAGTATTCTTATCCGTGCCCGTAACATTTGCATTAACGCTGTTTGCATACTACTTTATGCACTATACCTTAAACCGCATTACCCTGTTTGCACTGGTATTTATTACGGGGATTGTAGTAGATGATTCTATCATTATAGCGGAGAATATGCACCGACATTTTAAGATGAAGAAACTACCTTTTCATCAGGCGGCAATCTATGCCATCAATGAAGTAGGTAATCCTACAATACTAGCAACTTTTACGGTAATAGCAGCGGTGTTGCCTATGGCTTTTGTATCGGGATTAATGGGACCTTATATGAGTCCAATGCCAATAGGTGCAAGTATTGCTATGATGCTTTCTCTGATAGTAGCATTGACCCTTACTCCTTATCTTGGTTATATATTTTTAAGAGAAAAAGAAAAACCTGGAAAAACAAAAGAACATACTGTATTGGAGAAAACCGGTATTTATAAAATATACAGTTCTATGATACTCCCCATGCTGGAAGTAAGATGGAAACGATGGACATTTATGATCAGTATTATCGCTATCCTGCTGGCATCATTATCCATGATTTATACTAAGGCAGTTGCTGTAAAAATGTTGCCGTTTGATAATAAAAATGAGTTTCAGGTGGTGATAGATATGCCGGAAGGTACTACGCTGGAAAAGACGGCTGCTGTTACTACAGAGATTGCTGAATATGTTGCTCATCAACCACAGGTAGTAAACTATCAGGAGTATGTGGGTACAGCGGCGCCTATTAGTTTTAATGGACTGGTAAGGCACTACGATATGCGTAAGGGAGATAATGTAGCAGACATACAAGTGAATCTGGTAAATAAAACAGAACGCTCTATTCAGAGTCATGATATTGTGAAACAAATGAGGGCTGGTGTACAAGCAATTGCTAACCGATATCATGCAAATGCTAAGCTGGTAGAAGTACCTCCTGGTCCACCGGTTTTATCTACCATTGTTGCAGAAATATATGGCCCTGATTACGACCAGCAGATTGCTATTGCAGAACAGGTAAAGAACCGATTGAAACAAACTGTTGATGTAGTAGATGTAGACTGGAGAGTAGAGCACGATCAGCCACAATATAATTTTGAAGTGGATAAGGAAAAGGCTATG
>CAIVPM010000422.1 GCA_903907815.1 uncultured Chitinophagaceae bacterium
ATAAAATTGAAACTGATTAAATTCCTATTTTGGAAAATAGTAAAAGTAATTTTGTAAATCTACATGTCTTTCAATTCTTAATTATTAATTTTTAATTCTTAATTAATTGAGCTCTTCAATTAAATCAAGCTCCACTTTTAAATTATCAATAATAAATTCCTGTCTTTGAGGGGTGTTTTTCCCCATATAATATTCCAGTAAATGCTGAATATGGTCTCCTTGTTCCAACAAAACAGGTTGCAATCTTATATCTTGACCAATGAACCTTCCAAATTCATCTGGACTAATTTCACCTAGTCCTTTAAATCGGGTAATCTCTGGTTTACTACCCAGCTTCTTTACTGCAGCTTGTTTCTCTGTTTCATCGTAACAATATATAGTAGTTTGTTTATTACGAACACGGAACAAAGGAGTTTCCAGAATATATACATGTCCACGCTTAACCAGATCAGGAAAGAATTGCAGGAAGAATGTCATTAATAATAATCTGATATGCATTCCATCTACATCTGCATCGGTTGCTATTACAATATTATTATATCTTAAAGCCTCTAAGCCGTCTTCAATATTAAGTGCATGTTGAAGTAGATTAAATTCTTCATTTTCGTAAACTACTTTCTTTGTTAACCCAAAAGAGTTTAATGGTTTACCTCGCAAACTAAATACAGCTTGTAAATCTACATTTCTCGATTTGGTAATTGAACCACTGGCACTATCTCCTTCAGTAATGAAGATGGTTGTATTATTCTTTAAGGCTACAAAATCTTCTTTGCTTTTTGAATTAGGTTCATCGTTAAAATGAATCCTACAATCACGAAGTTTTTTATTGTGAAGGTTGGCTTTTTTAGCACGCTCATTTGCAAGCTTTCTTATGCCTGATAATTCTTTTCTTTCCCTTTCACTCTGTTCTATCCTTTTCTTTAAAGACTCTGCCACTGCAGGGTTTCTATGAAGGTAATTATCCAGTTCTTTACTTAGGAATTCTTCAATGAATTTCTTCATAGAAGCGCCACCTTCCGAAACATATTGAGAACCAAGTTTTGTCTTGGTCTGACTTTCAAATACAGGTTCCTGAACTCTTACAGATACTGCAGCTACAATACTTTGACGGATATCTGCTGCCTCATAATCTTTCTTAAAGTAATCTCGTATAACTTTTACATAGCCTTCTCTGAAAGCTTGCTGATGTGTTCCGCCCTGAGTGGTATATTGTCCATTTACGAAAGAGAAAATATCTTCACCATAATCACCATTATGACTTAATGCAATTTCTATATCATCTCCCTTTAAATGGATAATAGGGTAACGTAATTCATCAGCATTGGTTTTGTGTTGCAATAAATCCAACAAACCATTTTTACTGATAAATCTTTTATTATTGAAGTTAATAACCAAGCCGGCATTCAGGTAGCAATAATTCCATAACTGACTTTCGATATATTCGTACCGGTAGTTATAATTACGGAAAATAGAATCGTCAGGTGTGAACGTTACTTCGGTACCATTCTTTTCAGTAGTGGTTAATTCTTTATGTTCTTTTGTAAGAAACCCACGTTCAAATTCTGCTTGTTTTTGTTTCCCATCTCTAAAAGCGGTAACTGTAAAGTAGCTACTAAGTGCATTAACCGCCTTTGTACCCACACCATTTAAACCTACACTTTTCTGGAATGCTTTACTATCATATTTAGCTCCGGTATTTATTTTACTTACCACATCCACTACTTTACCCAGAGGAATTCCTCTACCATAATCCCGAATAGTGACAGACTTATTTTTGATGGTAAGTTCTATATTTTTACCAAAACCCATGGTATATTCATCAATACAATTGTCCATTACCTCTTTCAGTAATACATAAATACCATCATCTGGTGCTGCTCCATCGCCTAGTTTACCAATATACATTCCAGGTCTAAGACGGATATGTTCCTTCCAGTCCAGACTTCTAATATCGTCTTCTGTATAATTAGCCGGTTTGTTATCTTCAGCCATAGTTGTATCCTTTAGGTCGCAAATATTAATTAATATTTGTTGGCTACTACTATCTGTGTATAAATTGATTTCTGCAATATTATATTAGCAGAAACTGTGATTTAAATTTCGTCTTCGGCAAAAGTCAGTACATATCCATTATTGTCTTCAATAGAAAACTCAGTAGCTCCATAAAATGTTTTTTCTAAACCTTTCAACACTTTTACTTTGTTTTTAACCTGCTCGAAATAGTTTCTGATATCAGCAATTTGAATATATAACAATAGTGATCCACCATTTTGTCGGGAAATAGTGGGCAATTTAGTGCCTAAACTTTCAAAAGTCTGAAACATAAATACTACATTACCACTAGTCATCATAGCAAATATTAAATCTCCCACTTCTGGTACTTGTATTGTAAGA
>CAIVPM010000423.1 GCA_903907815.1 uncultured Chitinophagaceae bacterium
AAGTAGAAATTGATACTGGAGAATATTTATACAGAATAATAATTCTTATAAATTAGTCGCTGTTTGAATTAATCATTTGAATTTAGTATAGTGCGTTAAATGTGTCGCAACCTTGTTAGATTTTTCGCATTAGCTTCCAAATAAATCTGCCTTGTTTCGCTACAGATAATCGAAATAATGGATTCTAAACAATTTACTCAAACAGCTTTTTAGATTCGAACAATTTATTCAACAAAGAAATACAGTGAAATTTAAAGATAATATAAAAGCTATTTAACTAACCAATTTTATTATCATTATATTTGTTCAACACAAATAATATCATGTACGCAACTTATCATTTATCATCTGTAGAAGAACTTAATACAGAATTATTGGAAGCAATAAAAGCTACCTTTAAATCAAAAGCAATTAAAATAATTGTGGAAGAAGATGACGATATATTAAGTACTGAAATGAAGGCTGATTTAGAAAACCGTCTTAATGAACCTACAACAGAATATATTACTGCCAAAGACTCCATAGACCTGCTGAATAAAAAGTACGGTGTATAAAATACTTATCTCTACCAGAACACAGAAAGAAATTGAGAAAGCTATTGATTATTATGTATTAAATAGTGCTATTGCACATTCAAAGTTTATAGAATCATTATCAAAAGCTTACCATGAAATTTCCATTAATCCATATAGAAGATTAAGGTACAAAAATATAAGGGCTATTCAGTTAGATCACTTTCCATTTGCCCTTTATTTTATAGTACACAAAACACTGAAAACAGTAAAAATTCTTTCCTGTTTTCATAATAAAAGAAATCCAGAAAAGAGACCCTAAATAATTATTATGATTAATAAAAAATGTAAGTTATCTAAACAAAATCTATACATTTTGATGTATAAACAAAGAGGCGGTTCATTTTGAACCGCCTCTTCTTTTTTAATGTTTCAGTTTATCTTTAAAAACCTTTTCAAACTTTTCTACTTTGGGTTGTATTACATACCTGCAATAGCCCTGATTTGGATTATTATTGTAATAATCGTGGTGATAATTCTCTGAAGGATAAAAGTTTTTAAACGGCTCAATAGCAGTTACTACTGGCTTATCCCATGCTCCACTTTTATTCAGTGCATCTTTGTAATGCTCTGCTTTTTGTTTCTGTTCTTCATTCAGATAAAACACTACACTCCTATACTGTGGCCCTTTATCTTCTCCCTGCTGATCTACTGTTGTAGGATTATGTGTTTTCCAGAATACTTCCAGTAGTTCATCATAGGTAATTTCGGCTGGATTGTAGATAATTTTAGCCAGCTCCACATGACCTGTTGTTTTATCGCAAACCTGCTCGTATGTTGGGTTATCTACATGTCCGCCACCATATCCACTGGTAACGCTTATTACGCCTTTTAATCTTTGAAAGAAAGCTTCGGTACACCAGAAACATCCTTCTCCAAATATTGCTGTATCGGTATGCATAGTTGTGTTGTTTTTTGTTTGTTTAATTACTGTTGTTTTTACTTTTTTTTGTTGGGCATTGCAGGATACAATAGCCATTATTAATGATGCAAATAATATTGTTCTCATGATTGCTTTATTAAGAAACAATATTACTTAGTAAAATGTTTTAGGGACTATAAAAAGGCTGAACGGTTAACCTTTACCGTACAAACTTCCTCCTTTCGCAAATAAGCGGTCAATTCTTTGTTCTACAGCAGGCACTTTCTCTAATGGAGGTGCATGATGCGGTTTTATACGAGCATCCATCATTAAAGCTCCTTTGCATCCCCAATGTTTATGATCTATAAAGTCGTCCACACCATCAATATCATTTGCAGGATTACAACGGGTATATGCTACCCAGAGATAATTGTTTAAGGTAGCTGCCACAAAATCCGCATCATCGCAGATAACTATTTGTGCTACATCTTTTAAATCCTCTTTACGGGCAGATAATTGTTGTTTCAGTATATCAATACCAACAGTAGTTTCAATAGCAATAACACCCGGTATTACCAGCTTTGCATTCTTCAATCCGTTCAGTTCATTGAATATGGAAGGAAGCTCCTTACACAAATTTCTTATTGTAGGGCCATATGCTGCGAATACCACTTTGCTACCAGTATTTAACCCAGTACCACTATAATCAAGCGTATCGATAGTAGTATTAGTATGAAAATGAATATCCCTTGTCCAATCTATTCTTTCAAAAATATATTGCAGATATTCTTCAATATGATGGGTAGATAATGCGTTATCCGATGCAGTAATGAAGAGAAATTTAGCCAGACTAAGTTGTCCTGTTCCTAAAATATGATTGGCAATAGTCAGCAATTCTGCCGGCCTTTTTGTTGGGGCATACGGCGTATATCTTTCACTACCAATAGCCAGTAATAAAGGATGAACGCCTGCTGCATCTACGGCATTTACTTCTTTTAAACCCGGTATTTCTACTTGTAATGCATCTCCAGCTATTTCATGAATAAGATTTCCAAAACTGGTATCTTCCTGTGGAGGTCTACCTACTACAGTAAATGGCCAGATGGCATCTTTACGGGCAAATACTTTATGTACTTTCATCAATGGGAAAGGATGCTTAAGACTATAATATCCCAAATGATCGCCAAATGGTCCTTCTGGTTTTGTTTCATTGGGATAAACAGTACCCGTAATTACAAAATCGGCATCGGTACTTACTGCAAAACCATCCTGATAAGTATATCGAAATCTTCGTCCCCCCAGAACGCCAGCAAAGGTTGCCTCTCCTACTCCTTCGGGCAAAGGCATTACAGCCGCTAAAGTATGTGCAGGAGGACCACCAACAAAGCAACTAACTTTCAAAGGAATACCTGCTTTATTAGCCTTGGTCTGATGAACTCCAATACCCCTGTGCAGTTGATAATGTAACCCAATTTCTTTATTCAATTCATATTCATTTCCACTCAGCTGAATACGATACATACCCATATTGGCATGCATAATACCTGGCTGATCTATATCTTCTGAATACACCTGTGGCAGGGTAACAAAAGCACCGCCATCATCTTTCCAGTGTTGTATTAGCGGAAGATCGCTGATATTAATTGTCTGATATAGAACAGGCTTTGAAGAAGGATTCTTTAGTGGTAAAGCTTTCAAAGCAGCCAAACCCACTCCTATATTGCTAAATGGATGTTTAATAGCTTCTACGGGGTTATTCTTAAGTTGAATAAGTTTTTGTATCTGAGCAAATGTTTTACGGAATATAAACTTACTTCTATCGGTTGTGCCAAATATGTTTGATGCAGCCCGAAATTTAGAACCTTTTACATTCTCGAATAATAAGGCAGGACCTTGCGCTTCATGCACCCGTAGATGAATGGCAGCCATCTCGAGGTATGGATCTACTTCTTCCTTAATCCTTATCAAGTGACCATGCTGCTCTAAATCTATCAAACATTTTTCTAAAGAATCGTAGCTCATTGTTATACAAAGTAAAAAGTAAAAAAGTAAAAAGTAAAAATAGTCAGACCTTCTTGCTATTGCAAAAGCTGAACTATCTTTAACTCAACTACTATATACCTTTATAAATACAATATTGTTCGGGCGAAGATAAGATTTATAAAAAACAATCTTATTATTTACGTTCAAACAACTCTACAAGCATTAACTAAGCAAATAGCACCAATTTCACTTCAACCGAGAATTTGCAGTAGAAATTCTATTACAAACGCTAACCCCCTCAAACACATGTATTTGCTTGATTATGGGTAATAAACTACTGATAATTAAACTGAAAGATACCTTATCCACACCGTAACTAACGGTAATCATACCAATAGAAAGTCAAATTACATCAACAGCAACTATATCAATGTAGATAGAAACTGTATTGGTGTCAATAGCTTTCCTATTGGTATCAATAGCTTTCCTATTGGTGTCAATAGCTTTCCTATTGGTGTCAATAGCTTTCCTATTGGTATCAATAGCTTTCCTATTGGTATCAATAGCTTTCCTATTGGTGTCAATAGCTTTCCTATTGGTGTCAATAGCTTTCATATTGGTATCAATAGCTTTTCTATTGGTGTCAATAGCTTTCCTATTGGTGTCGATAGCTTATATATTGGTGTCAATTGCTTTTCTATTGGTATAGATAGGTTTTGTATTGGAGTAGATATAAGTATTCTTGGAGTAGATAGAAGTATTCTTGGTGTAGTTAGAAGTATTTTCATTATAAAAATAAATGAAAAAGATTTCGAATCAGCATTTGTAATAAAGATACTTTTGAGCTTATTAATTCTTAAATAATAATGGTTTGTTTGATTTACTTTTACCATAGCGCAATATAAAATTGCAAAAAGAACCTGCTCAATCAATTATCTTTATTGTGTTTTTTGTTTATAACGATTCCTACTGCAAAATAAAAGTTTACATAAAAAGAGTGAGCAGTATTAACTACCACTCACTCTTTAATCTATTATGCATTTAGCTTAGAGCGTTTTGCATTTAGCGTTATGCGTTTCCTACCCTTTCTTCTTTTTTGCTTTCTTTTCCTTGCTTTTCTCTTTAGGCTCTGCAGCGCCAAGTACCCATTCAAAATCCAACTGCCGTTTTTCCAGATTAGCCGCTACTACTTTAATCTTTATTTTATCGCCCATCTTAAACGCTCTACCACTTCTACGGCCTACCAGACTATAATCGCTTTCAACATGTCGGAAATCATCGTAATCGCTTAGGCTAACAATACTAACAAGACCTTCGCATTTATGCAATACCGTTTCTACAAATACGCCAAAAGATGCAACACCACTTACCACCCCATCAAAAGTTTCTCCTAAGAATTCGCTTAGGAACTCTACTTGTTTATATTTATTTCCCGCTCTTTCACACTCCATAGCCGCACGCTCTCTCTCGCTGCAATGACGGCTTTTTTCTTCCATCCTTTTATCAGCTACAGGATGTTTGTCCAATACAGTTTCTAACACTCTGTGAACCAGCACATCGGGATAACGACGAATAGGAGAAGTAAAGTGACAGTAATCGTCGAAAGCTAATCCGTAATGACCAATATTTTCGATAGAATAAACTGCCTTAGCCATGGTTCTTATACCCAGTTGTTCCAACACATGTTGTTCCGGTTTACCATGCACAGCCAACAACATCTGATTGAAAGATTCAGATATTTTTTTAGGTGTGGAGGTATCAAAAGTATACCCATATTTACGTGCATATTCTACAAAAGGTTTTAGCTTTTCTTCATCCGGACGGTCATGAATACGATAAGGGAATGGCAATGGTTTATCATGCACTTTCACTTTACCTATATGTTCCGCAACTATTCTATTTGCAGATAGCATTAGCTCTTCAATTAGTTGATGCGATTCCTTACTTTCTTTAACAACCACATCAATTGGCTTACCTTTTTCATCCAGCTTAAATCTTACTTCCTGTGAAGAGAAGTTGATGGCACCATTAGCAAACCTAATCTTCCTTAACTGTTGTGATATATCATTCAACAACAATACTTCTTCTTTATGAATTCCTTCTTTGGTTTCAATTATTTGCTGAACATCTTCATACGTAAACCGATGGTCGGAATGAATTACTGTTTTGCCAATCCAGTAATCTTTTATCTCTCCTTTCGTATTCATGGTAAAAACTGCAGAGAAAGTAAGTTTATCTTCATGTGGCCTCAAAGAACATAATTCGTTGGAGATTTTCTCGGGCAACATAGGGTTCACTCTATCAGGCAGATAAACAGATGTTGCACGTTTATATGCTTCCTCATCCAATACAGTATCGGGATGAACATAGTGGCTTACATCGGCAATATGTACCCCTATTTCGTACTGACTTCCTTTTATTTTCTTAATAGAAATGGCATCATCAAAATCCTTTGCATCAATTGGATCAATTGTGAAAGTGAGTGTTTTTCTAAAATCTTTACGTTTCTTTATTTCTGCCTTATCAATTACTACAGGAAGCGCATTTGCTGCATCCATAACAGCAGAAGGGAAAGATAATGGGAAACCAGCCTCGGCCAAAAGCTCTTTCATAGCAGCATCATTCTCATCTTCTTTCGATAAAATGCTCATTACCTCTCCTATTGGCTTTCTATCTCCTTTATCCCACTGAACCAATCTTGCAATAACCCTTTCTTTATGTTTTGCACCCTTAAGTTTATCCAAAGGAATAAACAAATCGGGCATGGGTTTATCTGTATCAGGAACAAAGAATGCGAAATTGGTAGACAGTTGAATATGACCAATAAACTCGGTTTGTTTACGGCTAACCACATCTGTTATTTTTCCTTCTCGCCTTTTACTACCAGCATTATCTTTAATAACTTTAACCCTTACAGTATCGCCATTTATGGCAGTGCTAAAGTTTCCTGGACGCACTAATACATCGCCAGCCCCATTGGGAATTACCACATATCCAATACCACTTCTTGTTACATCTAAAACACCTTTCAGCACTTCATTCACAGAACCATTCGCCCCTGTTTTCTCTCTTTTTTTCTTCGTCATAAGATTATTTCTTGGGTAAATTAACTGAATAAATGCCAAGTACGGAAATAAAAAAGGTGTTGATGAATCATCAACACCTTTTCTTAACCTTAAATTTACTTTGTAATGCAGACTCTACAGAATTAGAATCAACACTAATTAATTCATAAAAGGAGTAATCAATTTAATCTCAGCAGGGCTCATCACTTTAGCCAGTCTGACATTTAAGATATTATCAATTTCTGCAGTTTTAGCTGCTTTATCGTTAGCTGTCAAATTAGCATCCAGTTTGATAGCTTGTTTTCTTTTAGCAGCCCAGATAATAACTTCTTTACAATCTGCTTTTTGTTTCAATGAAAGACTTGTAGCATCAAAAGCAGTATTCAAATCTTTAATCATTTGAACTTGATTTGAAGGCTGTGTAGTAGCTACTTTCTTAGCTTGAGAATGAGCTGCTAATCCAATGAATGTAAAAGCCACTAATGTTAAAATTATCTTTTTCATGTTGTTTATATTATTTATTTAAAATTAAAAGTAAACTATTTTTATTAATTATAA
>CAIVPM010000424.1 GCA_903907815.1 uncultured Chitinophagaceae bacterium
AACCCTACTATTCTTTGTGTTTGTAGTCCAAATAATGGTACTACTTTACACAGCGCTGTTGTTGCTCCTGCTATTGATACGGTAATCATTGCTGGAACTCCATTGAATGTTAGTAACGGAACTACAATTCCTACTGGAGGATATATTTTATCTACCGATACTACTTTGATGCCTACACTGGAAGCTTTAAAAACGTATACTTTACAAACAAACTTTAGTGCTGCTGCAGCAGGATCAGTTTGGTTCGATTGGAACCAGAGTGGCACTTTCGATTCCACAGAATGGGCTCTGATTGTAACAAACGGAACAAGAGCTACTATCAGCTTTACGGTTCCTGTTAATGCTTCTATAGGTAAAACTTTAATGCGTATTAGAAGTAAAAGATCAGTTGGCGGTGGAACTAATACTGCATTGAATGCATGTACTAGTTTTACTTCAGGTGAAACAGAAGATTATTTAATCAATGTAATTCCTCCTATTCAATGTACTGGTACACCAAATCCGGGTGCCGTTATTACTTCAGCTAATCCTATTTGTTCAAGTTCAAACCTTATTTTAACGGATACTTCTGCTTCATCAGGCATAGCTGGTTTAACCTATCAATGGCAATCATCAACTGATAGTATTAACTGGAATAATATTGCTGGTGCAACTTTAGTGAGAGATACCATCAAAGGATTAGCTACCACTTCTTATTTCAGAAGAATTACTACTTGTACTAATTCTAATTTAAGCGCTTATACACCTGGTGTAAAAGTAATTATCAATCCATTTATTAATTGTGTTTGTAGTCCGAATACAGGTATAACCTTACATAGTGTTGTTGCAGCTCCTGCTATTGATACAGTAATAATTGTTGGAACTCCTTTAAATGTTTCTAATGGAACTACTATTCCTACAGGGGGCTATTTGTTGTCAACTGATACAACTTTAATGCCTGCTCTACAACAGAACATTACCTATACATTACATACAAATTATAATGCTGCTACTATTGGTTCTGTGTGGTTCGACTGGAATCAGAGTGGTACTTTCGATTCAACAGAGTGGAAACAAATTAATACCGCTGGCACTACAGGTACTATTACTTTTACTGTTCCCGCTACAGCTTCTCTTGGTAAAACCCTAATGCGTATCAGAAGTAAGAGAACACCTGGTGCAGGTACCAATACAGCTTTAAATGCTTGTACTTCATTTACAACAGGTGAAACAGAAGATTACTTAATTAATATAGTACCTGAAATAATGTGTTCTGGTACACCAGTTGGTGGAACAACAATTGCTTCGGCAAATCCAGTTTGTACTAACGCTACTTTAATTCTTTCTGATACTGGTTCAACCAGTGGAATAGGTGGGTTAACCTATCAATGGCAGACTTCATCCAATGGATCAACTTGGACTAATATTACTGGTGCTACTTATGCTACAGATACAGTAATTGGTTTAGCTACTACTTCTTATTTCAGAAGAGTAACTACTTGTACTATAAGTAATCAAAAGGGATTTGCAACACCAATTCAGGTTACCATAAATCCTTATATTAATTGTTACTGTAGTCCATCTACTGGAATTACTTTGCATAGTGCACCTGGAGCTCCTGCAATAGATACCGTAATAATTGCAGGTACGCCATTAAGTTTTGCTAACGGTACTACCGTTCCTACTGGTGGTTATATGCTATCGACCGACACAACTTTAATGGCTAATTTACAACAATTTCAGACCTATTCATTACAGACAACCTATAGTACTGTAGCCATTGGTTCTGTATGGTTCGATTGGAATCAGAGTGGTACATTCGATTCTACCGAATGGTCTCAGATTACCGCTAATGGAAATAGGGCTACAATTAACTTTACTGTTCCTGGAAATGCTACTTTAGGTAAAACAATCATGCGTATTCGTAGTAAAAGAAACCCTAGTGCAGGTACTAATACTGCTCTTAATGCTTGTACTTCATTTACTTCAGGTGAAACCGAAGATTATTTAATTAATGTAGTCCCAGCTACTCAGTGTTTTGGTACTCCAACAGCAGGTGCAGTTATTACTTCTGCAAACCCAATTTGTACCAGTGCAAATCTAATTTTAAACGATACTACTGCTACTACTGGATTGGGTGGTTTAACCTATCAATGGCAGTCCTCGCCAGATAGTATCAACTGGATAAATATTACCGGAGGAACTAATGCAAGAGATACTATAAAAGGGTTAGCTGTTACTACATATTTCAGAAGAAATATAACTTGTACAAATAGTAGTCTTTCTGCTACTACCCCAGCTGTGAAAGTTACTGTAAATCCATTTATCAATTGTGTATGTAGCCCTTCCACTGGAGTTACTTTACATAGTCTGGCAGTTGCTCCAGCTATCGATACAGTGGTAATTGTAGGTTCAGTATTAAATAATATTACCCCTGCAACTGTGCCAACAGGTGGTTACACACTTTATAGTGATACTACTTTCATGCCTGCTTTACAACAATTGCAAACCTACACTTTACAAACTAGTTATAGTGCAAATGCAATTGGTTCTGTTTGGTTCGACTGGAATCAGAGTGGCACATTTGATTCTTCTGAGTGGAAACAAATAAATACAACTGGTACAAGAGCAACTATTACATTTACTGTTCCTGCTAATGCATCTATTGGGAAAACATTAATGCGTATACGTAGTAAGAGTAATGTAGGTGGTGGCACCAACACAGCTCTAAATGCTTGTACTTCATTCACCTCAGGTGAAACAGAAGATTATTTAATTAATATTACTGCTGCAGCTATTTGCTCGGGTACTCCTAATCCTGGTACCGTTTTAGCTTCTGCGAATCCAATTTGTAGCAGCGTAAATTTAATATTAACCGATACCGGAGCTACTTCAGGTGTTGCTGGGTTAGCTTATCAATGGCAGTCTTCTACTAGTGGTACCAGTTGGACAAATGTTCCTGCTGCAACTGCTCTTACAGATACTGTAAAAGGTCTTGCAACTGCTACTTATTTCCGTAGAATAACTACTTGTACTAACAGTGGATTAAGTGGTAATTCTAATGCTGTATTAATCAATATTAATCCTACCATACTCTGTGTATGTAGCCCGTCTACTGGAACTATTTTACATAGTGCTCCTGCTGCTCCTGCTGTTGATACTGTTTCAATACTTGGAACTACATTGAATTATACTTTTCCTACAACTGTTGCTATAGGTGGATATATATTAAATGTAGATACTACCAAAATGCCTTCTTTACAACAACAGGTTACTTATACTTTACAAACAAGTTATAGTGCTAATGCTATAGGATCAGTTTGGTTCGATTGGAATCAGAGTGGTTCATTCGATTCTTCCGAATGGAAACAAATCAGTACTACAGGAACCAAGGCTTCAATCACCTTTACGGTACCTGCAACGGCTTCTATTGGTAAAGCATTAATGCGTATAAGAAGTAAGAGTAATGTAGGTGGTGGAACAAATACTGCATTAAATGCTTGTACTTCATTTACAACCGGTGAAACTGAAGACTTCCTTATCAACGTATTGCCTGCTCCTACTTGTTGGGCTCCTGTAAATCCTACTGTTGGAAATATTACCAGCACAGGAGGTACAGTATCATGGACTGCTCCAACTGTTGTGCCTTCTAATGGATATGTTGTATCCTACAGTGCTACAAACAATTATGCTACTGCTACAATTGCAGGCACAAATGTTATATTGGATAGTTTTAAATTGTCTAATTTAAATGCCAATACATTATACTATGTATGGGTATTGGGTAATTGTGGTACATCGGCTAGCGTTGTTGCAACTACCACCTTTACTACTAACTGTGGTACTATTACCAATCTTCCTTTAAATGAAGGATTCGAATCTATTGCTACGGTTGGTGCTGGTGTAATGCCTAAATGCTGGTCTTCAACTTTTGGTGCCGGTGGTACTAATATTACTTCTGCTACTGCTGCAATAAGGAATGGTATAGGAGCAAGAACAGGTACCCATTATGTATGGGCTCGTAACAATGCCAGTGCATGGTTAATTTCTCCAGCTATTCATCTTGCTGCAGGACAGTCTTATACTTTCTCCTATTATTATCGTCCTGTAGATACATTAAAAACATTTACACTGAATAATTTTATAGGGTCAGCTTCGGATACTGTTTCACTTGCTGCTAATAATCTTGGAACAATTACACAAATAGGCGATTCATCTACCTATCATCTTGCTACTTACAATTATACAGCAACTGCTACAGGAGATTATTATTTCTCTATTCAGTCTGTTAATAATAATGGTACAAGATCTTATGTAGTTTTCGATGACATCTCTATAATTTCTAATACTCCGGTATTCCAGATTTCTGGTGATGTAGTATATCCTACAGGAATGCCTATTCCAAATTCTACGTTAAGTATTTCTGGTTCTAAAGTAGATAGTGCCCTTGTTACAGGTATGTATACTTTCACTGAAAATATTAATGGAAATTATACATTAAGGGCTTCTAAGACTAATGATATTAATAAAGCAAATGGTGTTACTGCATTGGATCTTGCATTAACCCAAGCGCATATCTTAGGTAAAACACCTTTCAATTCTCCGTATAAAATAATCGCCGCTGATGTTAATGGAGATAAGAAAATTTCTACTTTAGATTTAGTGTATATGAAGCGTTTAATTCTTGGTATTGATACGGTTTATCCAGCTAAGAAACTATGGGTGTTTGTAGATAGTAATTATGTATTCCCAGATCCTGCTAATCCATTCCCTTACAAGGATAGCATTAGCATTACAGACCTTACTGCTAACCAAAGTAAACAAACCTTTATTGGTATAAAATTGGGGGATGTTAACTGGGATTGGAATCCTTTAATAGCTAAGCCAGCTAAGCCTGTTACT
This sequence comes from uncultured Chitinophagaceae bacterium, assembly GCA_903907815.1. GTDB lineage: Bacteria > Bacteroidota > Bacteroidia > Chitinophagales > Chitinophagaceae > CANFLJ01. The sequence goes on from CAIVPM010000424.1 coordinate 4,882, forward strand.
ACTAAAATACAGGGAGAACTAAAACTGGAAACAGATGATAAGATTATTTTAGAATAAATAGGTTTTCAAATTATAAAAGAGGCTACTTCATTTACTTGAAGTAGCCTCTTTTGCTTTTACTTTGATATTTTATAAAAGCTCATTACCATTTTCCATTATTTTTATAAAATAATATAATAGACCATGAATTTAATTACAATACAATCTACTATTAATGCCAGTATAAATAAAGTATGGGACTGCTTTACTTTGCCAACCCACGTTATTAACTGGAACTTTGCCAGTCCCGATTGGCATTGCCCTTCAGCTGAAAATGATTTTACAGCAGGTGGCGAGTTTCATTACACAATGGCAGCAAAAGATGGCTCCTTTAGTTTCGATTTCTGGGGTACATTCAATGCTATAGAGAACAATAAATATATAGACATTACATTAGGCGATGGAAGAAAAATGCTGGTAAACTTTATGGAGGTTAATAATGCAACCATTATAGTAGAATCTTTTGAAGCAGAGAACGTAAACCCCGTTGATATTCAACAAGCAGGGTGGCAGGCAATATTAGATAACTTTAGAAAGTATGTTGAAGCATAAGTGTTTTGCTCAAATAAATGTCGAATAAATATTTCGTTACGGTAAAATAGTTTAACTGCGGTTTTAGAAGGAATAGTCTATAACTCTAATGTAAAAGAATCATAAAACTTATTAACTTTTTGCAGACTTTAGTTTCTAAAGTTGACTCCAGAATACATTTCTTCAGTATCTATGTTTTTATATTAGTACTAAGAAAAAATTGATTGGTTCGATATTTATCGAAAAAATCTATTTTAAAAAAAATCATCGAACCACAAAAATGAACGATGTAATTGGGCTAATATTCAATAATGGTAAGGGTTTTAATGAAAAAAGCCACACAAATAATGTGTGGCAGTCTACTCTTGCTCCCGAAACTGGACTTGAACCAGTGACCCTCTGATTAACAGTCAGATGCTCTAACCAACTGAGCTATTCGGGAGTGTTTACCTCGTTAAAGGGTGGCAAAAATAAGAGCTTCGACCATTACACCCAAATATTTTTTAAATATTTTTTTTACAAGCTAAAATCTACCTAAAACTGAACTTTTAAAAGCTAATATTGTTCCCGTGTATATGAAGCCTACCGTTAACATTTGCTGGTTTAGAAGAGACTTAAGATTCCACGATAATGCTGCTCTTTATCATGCCCTTAAAGCTAATGAACAGGTACTGCCCATATTTATATTTGATACCAATATATTGGATAGGCTGGAAAATAAACAAGATAAAAGAGTTCATTTTATTCATAATGCCATTAGCCATTTACAAGAAAAATTATTTAAACTGGGTAGCGGGTTGACTGTTTTCTATACTACTCCACAAGAGGCATTTAAGCAATTAATCCAGCATTACAACATAGCTGCTGTATATACCAATGAAGATTACGAACAATATGGAATAAAAAGAGATGCAAGTATTTCAGCCTTGCTTGCTGAGCATAATGCAGAACTTAAGAGCTTTAAAGATCAGGTAATATTAGCTAAGAACGAAGTGCTGAAAGATGATGGAAAGCCCTACACCGTATTTACTCCTTACAGTAGAAAATGGAAAGCAACTCTAAAAGACTTTCATCTGAAGGCTTATCCTACAGAGAAATATTTTAATAACTTTTATCAGTATACTTCTTCTGAGATTCCTTCTCTGGAGATGATTGGTTTTGAACAAACTAACGCCGATTTTCCTTCTACAAATGTAAAAGATGAATTAATAAAACATTATAGCGAGCAGCGGAACTTCCCAGCTATCAATGGTACATCAAAGCTTGGAGTACATCTTAGGTTCGGCACTATTAGTATTAGAGAGTTGGCAAGGAAAGCAATGAGTCTGAACGAAACATTTCTGAATGAATTAATATGGAGAGATTTTTATCAGACTATATTATGGCATTTCCCGCATATAAGTGAAGGCAAAGCTTTTAAAAAAGAATATGACCTTATAGAATGGCGGAATAACGAAACTGAGTTTGCATCTTGGTGTGCAGGAAAAACGGGTTACCCAATTGTAGACGCTGGCATGAGGGAACTAAATACTACAGGTTTTATGCACAACAGAGTAAGAATGATCGTGGCTTCTTTTCTCACAAAGCACTTGCTGATAGACTGGCGTTGGGGCGAGGCTTACTTTGCCGAAAAGCTATTAGATTTCGATTTTGCTGCTAATAATGGCGGATGGCAATGGGCAGCAGGTAGCGGTTGCGATGCAGCTCCTTACTTCAGAGTATTTAGTCCTTCTCTTCAAACAGAGAAATTCGATAAACAACTGAAATATATAAGACATTGGGTGCCAGAGTTAGATAGTTTCGATTATCCTGCCCCAATTGTCGCACATGACATTGCTAGAAAAAGAGCACTTGAAGTATATGGTAAAGCCCTCAAGCAATAGTTAAGGGAACGTATTCGTAAACTTAAAATAGGGTATTATTTAGCTCCTTATCTTTGCGATATGTACCCTCTTTTACGAAGTATCTTCTTTCGCTTCCCCCCAGAGGAAGCACATCATATAGCAATGAGCCTATTGCAGAAAGCAAATAGTATTTCTGTTTTGCGAAAGCTACTTTCCAACTACTTTACAGTCGATAGTCCTTCTCTGTCAAAAGATGTATTTGGACTTCATTTTGCAAATCCAGTGGGGATGGGTGCTGGCTTTGATAAAAATGCTGAGTATATAAAAGAACTTCATACCCTTGGTTTTGGTTTTGTAGAGATAGGTACTGTAACACCTGTTGGTCAGCTGGGTAATGATAAGCCCAGAGTATTCAGACTAAAAGAAGATAAAGCCCTGATAAACAGAATGGGTTTTAATAATGAAGGTGCTGATGTTGTTGCTAAAAGACTTGTTTCACTCAGAGAGAAAGAAAATAGCCTTCCTATAATAGGAGTAAACATTGGTAAGAATAAAGTAACACCTAATGAAGATGCCTGGAAAGATTATGTAAAATGTCTTCATGGATTATACGAAGGAGCCGATTACTTTGTAGTAAATGTAAGTTCACCCAATACCCCCGGACTAAGGGCTTTACAAGAAAAAGATGCGCTTAAACAAATACTCTCTACTTTAATAAATGAGATACATACAGAGAATATCAAAAAGCCTTTATTATTAAAAATAGCCCCCGATCTTACACAGCCTCAGGTAGATGATGTAGTAGAATTATCCTTAAGTTTACCACTCGATGGATTGGTAGTAAGTAATACCACTATCGAAAGAAGCCCCTTACCAAATACAACAAAAGAATTTATTGATAACATTGGTGCCGGTGGATTAAGTGGTAAGCCTTTATTACAAAGAAGTAATGACTTATTACAATATATTTCCAAGGCTACTAATGGCTCAATACCTATCATAGGAAGCGGGGGTATTTTTACAGGTGAAGATGCGAAGCAAAAGTTAGCAGCAGGCGCCTCATTAGTTCAGGTATGGACAGGCTTTATATATGAAGGTCCAGCAATAGCAAGAAATATTAATAAATTCTTGAGCTAAACAAAATACATAACGCAGAAAGCAAAATGCTGAATACATAATACAAATCAATCAGCATTGGAAAGCGTTATGCGTTCAGCGTTCCCCATTAAATGTATTCTGTATTTTTGTTCTGCATTAAGCGTAAGCCATGATTATCAAAGAAGCACTATTAGAAGAGCACTCCAAAGCACAGGCAATAAAGATTGCTAAGTACGCAATATTGTCCAGAAAAAACATGCGCGAATTAATGGATTGTTTCTCTGCCGGAGAATATAGAATTGCTCAGAGAGCAGCCTACAGCGTTCTTTGGGTAGTAATACTAAAACCAACTGCATTAAAGCCTTTCATTAGGGAGATAGTAGGGTTAATGGAACGAAAAGATGTACATGTGGCTGTAGTGAGAAATTCGGTAAGAGTATTAGACACAATCGATATTCCGGAGGAGTACCATGGAATAGTAATGAATGCCTGTTTTAACTTCTTAGAAAAACCTACAACTCCTATAGCCACTAAAGCTTTCTCGATGACTACCTTGTATAAGTTGTCTAAAATATACCCTGATATTCTACCCGAACTGGTATTGATTATAGAAGAAGGTTGGGACAACGAAACGCCCGCATTCAGAAGCAGAGGCAGAAAGATTCTTGATTACGCAAAAGCCTTAAAACTAAAACCATAACCATTACTATAAAATGTAAGTGTATTACTGGTAATTAGAAACCAGCAACTTGTAACTAGTCTCCAATTGTATCTGGCGTATAGCTTTAAGCGTTCTGCCTTCAGCATCATCTGCGTTAAGCATTTAGCGTTCTGCGTATTTTGCATTACTCATTTCCTTAAATTTGCCGTTCTGCAATTATTACCCATAATTATGAGTGAAGAAAGAAGTTTAAATTTTATAGAGGAGATTATAGATAATGATTTAAAGGAAGGTAAGTACGATAGTATTGTTACCCGATTTCCTCCCGAGCCAAATGGTTACTTACATCTTGGCCATGCATCCAGCATTTGCCTGAATTTTGGTCTTACCCAGAAGTTTAAAGGATATACAAATCTTCGTTTTGATGATACTAATCCAAGTACCGAAGAAACAGAGTATGTCGACAATATAAAAGAAGATATTAAATGGCTGGGCTTTGAATGGAAGAACGAATTCTATGCCAGCGATTATTTCGATAAATTATATGCATTTGCTACAACACTTATCAAGAACAATCTGGCTTATGTAGACGATAGCACCAGCGATCAGATTGCAAACGGAAAAGGTACTCCCACACAGCCTGGTGTAAACAGTGCTTTCAGAGATAGAACTGTAGAAGAAAATCTTGCACTGTTTGCCGATATGAAAGCAGGAAAGTATCCTGATGGTGCAAAAGTGCTAAGAGCAAAGATCGATATGGCCTCTTCTAATATGCTGATGAGGGATCCAATCATCTATAGAATAAAACATGCTCACCATCACCGTACTGGCGACAACTGGTGCATATATCCAATGTACGATTTTGCGCATGGTCAGAGCGATTCTATCGAGAATATTACTCATAGTATCTGTACACTGGAATTTGTTCCTCACAGAGAATTATACGATTGGTTAATTAAGCAATTAAATATTTATCCTTCTCATCAATACGAGTTTGCACGCCGTAATATCAGCTATACGGTAATGAGTAAACGTAAGTTACTACAACTGGTAAATGAAGGTATTGTAGATGGTTGGAACGATCCAAGAATGCCAACTATCAGTGGATTGAGAAGAAGAGGATATACCCCCGAAAGTATCAGGGATTTCTGTGATAGAATAGGTATTGCAAAGAGAGAAAATCTGGTGGATATTGGTTTGCTGGAATTCTGTTTAAGAGAGCATCTCAACAAAGTTGCTGTTCGTAGAATGGTCGTGTTGGATCCTTTAAAAGTAACCATTACCAACTTCCAGGAAGGTACAGAAATATTGCAGAGCGAAGATAATCCAGAGGCTGAAGTACATACTTATCATGACATTCCTTTCAGTAAAGAAATTTATATCGAAAGAGAAGACTTCATGGAAGATGCTCCTAAGAAATTCTTCCGTCTTGCTCCGGGCAAAATGGTTCGTTTAAAAGCTGCTTACATCATTCAGTGCGATGAAGTAGTTAAAGATGAACAAGGTAATATCACCGAACTTAAATGTACATACTTCCCGGATAGTCGTAGCGGTAGCGATACCAGCGGTATTGTAGTAAAAGGCACCCTTCATTGGGTATCAGTTGCACATGCTAAAGAAGTGGAAATAAGAATGTACGATAGGCTGTTTACTGAAGAACATTTAGATGGGGCAGAAGGCGATTTTAAAGATTATATTAATCCTCATTCACTTGATATTATTGCAAAGGCTTTTGCCGAACCTGCATTGGCAGATGCTACTATTACCGACAGATTTCAGTTCTTGCGTAAAGGATATTTCTGTCTGGATAGCAACTCCACTGCAGATAAATTAATCTTTAACCGCACAGTTACCTTGAAGGATACATGGGCTAAAGAAATGAAGAAATAATCAAGGATAATATCCATTACAACAAAGTCTGAATGAACTTAAATATTGTATTCCGTATACTCAGTTTTATATTAATGCCTGTAGCTGTTTTGTTAGGCGTTATCGATGCTACCAACTTTCTTCCACAAGCATTAAGTACACCGCAATTATTGTTGCCCGTATTTGTAATGGCAGCAATTGTTATGTATATATTTTCCAGCTTCCGCTTTTATAGAAATGGTATTAATGGAACTACTGTCTTTACCCATAAAACTAAGGACTTCATTAAAGTAAATGGATATGTTGCCGTAGGATTCTCCATGCTTACTTTAGTGCAGTCTATTATTGTAATAGTGAACAAAGAATTGTTTGGCCACTTGGTTGATATGTGTAAGTCCATGTTCGAAGCAAACAAAATAGTAGGCTACGATCCAGTTAGATTCTGCAACAGTATACTGGCAGTTTGTATTATATTCAGTGTATTAATTGTAGCACATTTTGTAACTTGTATGTTACTTCTAAAACAATACAAGGATAAGTTCGTAGACTAACAACCAACATATAGTAACTGGCACTTGTATTATTACAAAACCCCTTTTGTACTTGGAATATAATTGCTGATAGGGTCTCTTTTTACAGCCATTCTGATAGCTTTAGCAAAGGCTTTAAAGATGGCTTCTATCTTATGGTGTTCATTGTCTCCCTTTACTTCAATGTTTAGATTACACTTAGCAGCATCACTGAAAGATTTAAAGAAATGGTAGAACATTTCAGTGGGCATATCGCCTACTTTCTCTCTCTTAAAATCTGCATTCCATACTATCCAGTTTCGGCCACCAAAGTCTATCAATACTTTAGCCTCACATTCGTCCATTGGCAATGCAAATCCATAGCGTTCCATGCCTCTTTTGTCAGCCAGTGCTTTTGCAAATGCTTCTCCCAATGCAATGCCGGTATCTTCAATAGTATGGTGTTCATCTATATGCAAATCACCTTTTACTTGTATAGCTAAATCTAACTTTCCATGACGTGCAATCTGTTCCAGCATATGATCAAAGAAACCCAGTCCAGTATGAATATTGGCTTCTCCGTTACCATCCATATTCAGGTCAATACTAATCTTGGTTTCATTCGTATTACGGTCATGATGTAGCTTTCTAATACCTAACTTTAAGAAAGTATATATCTGCTCCCAACTCGTTGTCTCAAGGGCTATAGTATCCTTAAGTGCTGCTAATGAATCATTTATTTCTGTTGCGCCTAAAGACTCATCATTATTCAAAAATATTGCTTTAGCACCAAGATTCTTTGCCAGTTGTACATCGGTAATTCTATCACCTATTACAAAGGAGTTTGCCAGATCATAAAGGTCGTTATTTATGTATGCTCCCAGCATACCGGTAGCAGGCTTTCTGCTGTTTTTATTTTCATGTGGGAATGATCGGTCTATCAATATATCCGAGAAATGTATCCCTTCGTTCTCCAGTGCTTTAAGGATGAAATGCTGAACAGGATGAAAAGTGTTTTCGGGAAAAGAATCGGTACCCAATCCATCCTGATTACTCACCATTACCAGTTTATAATCCAGCTCTTTTGCAATCCGGATAAGATATTGAAACACCCCCGGATAAAATTCCAGTTTATCAAAACTATCTATCTGATAAGTAGGAGGGGCCTCATTAATAATAGTACCATCACGGTCTATGAATAATATTCTTTGCATTGAATGCTAATTGTTCGGTTATAACTATTTTGATTGCGCTATAATTGCTCTTACTTGCTTCACTTCAGCCGGGGTAACCACAGATGCTTTGTTACCAAAGCTGTTTCTGATATAAGTCAACACGGCTGCTACTTCCAGGTCGGAAAGATAAGCATGAGAAGCCATATTATTGCTGTAATGTTCATCATCAATTGCCACACGTTCTTTCATGCCCTTTAGAACAATGGAAATCAATTGCTGTTTATCTCCTAAAACATAGGTAGTATTTATCAATGGAGGATTCAGTCTTGGTACTCCTCCGCCATCTTCCATATGGCAGGATAGACATACCTTTTTGTACACTTCCTTCCCTTGTTTGTATGCAATAGTCTGGGTTACAGGAACCTTCTTCTTTGGTTGTGCAATTGCTAATCCAAGCAATGGAATACAGAAAAGAAATAGTCCTTTTATAGCCATTGTAATGAGTGGTTTATTTACCAGTACAAGTTATTTTGTAGATAGTGCCTTTGCTGTCGTCGGTTACATATATAGCGCCCGTTGCATCCTGTGCAAGCCCGCAGGGTCTGTGTTCTGCTCCTTTAGGCGTTTTAATAGCACCCGCAAATCCATTCGCAAATACTTCCCATTGTCCTGTTGGTTTGCCATTTTCAAAAGGTACAAATACTACATAGTATCCTTCCTGTGGTAAAGGGGCTCTGTTCCAGCTACCATGAAATGCAATGAAGGCGCCGTTTTTATATTTAGCAGGGAATTTATTACCAGTATAAAACAACAATCCATTGGGTGCAAGATGAGCCGGAAAAGCTATGGCAGGGTTCTGATAATCAGTAGTACTCTTTATACCATCACCACCATATTCAGGAGCAACTATTTTCTTATTCACCAGATGATCGTAATAAATATACGGCCATCCGCAGTTGGTGCCATTATGCAATTCATACATACATTCCGATGGTAGTTCGGCACTCTGTTTTGCATTGTATAATGAAGGGAATAAATCATGCAACTGATCTCTTCCATGTTGCATTACAAATAAAGAATTGGTTTGTGTATTCCAGTCCAGACCTACCACATTCCTTAGTCCGGTAGCATATCTTGTACCTGCTTTCTGTGTTTGATTATTACCATTGGCATTAAAACGCCAGATACCACCAGCTTCATTAAGCACCGGACAAGGGCTCATACCCATCGAGCCTTTTTCGCGGTCCTGTTCCTGACAGGAATTAGAATAAGCGCCAATGTTTACATATAGGTTGCCACTATTATCCAGCACTATCGATTTCGATTCATGTTCACCTTTAGAGGGCAATCCGGTAACTACCTTTTCAGGTGCTTCAGTATTAATTACATCACCTTGCTCATTCAGTTTATAACGGAATATTTCTTCATCCGAAGAAGCGTATAGATACTGATCTTTTACATAGATACCCGTACCGGTATAGTTACCAAAACTATTGGTTAATACATACTGATGAGTAGTAGTATTTTCTTTAAAATATAGGATACCTTTTGATTTATAAAGCTTGTTTAGTTTTACATAAATACCCCCCTGTGGAGTAACCGCAATATGGCGAACCTTTCCATAGCCATCCACCAGCTTAACAGCCGTAAAACCTTTTGGAATAGTAAGACCAGCATTAGGCTGTGCCACACCCCTTAAACCAGCACTAATAAGGAAGATAATAAATAGTGACTTCTTATACATAAAGTAGCATTTAAGTCATGAAAGTACAACGTAAGTTGTGAAAACACATCGTGAATCGTGAAAGTACAACGTAAATTGTGAAAATACATCGTGAATCGTGAGAATACATCGTGAATCGTGAGAATACATCGTGAATCGTGAGAATACATCGTGAGTCGTGATAAACACTACCCCCAACAATAAAACAATTAAACATCAACTCAATCGCTTGCGATTCTCCCTGCCCTCTGTATTGGTATTAAAATTACGCCGTGCAACTCCGTGCCGCCGTGTCTCTGTGGTTCAATGTATTCTGTATTAACCTTGAACAATTCAGCCTCAGCTCAATCGCTTGCGATTCTCCCTGTCCTCTGTATTGGTATTAAAATTACGCTGTGCAACTCCGTGCCGCCGTGTCTCTGTGGTTCAATGTATTCTGTATTAACCTTGAACCTTTTAAACCTCTTAAACTTCTTGAACCAGAATTAAACCAGCTCCTCCACTTCCACCACACTATAATCAGTCAACACATTGTACAACGTATCGCGTTCTATAGGTTTTCTGCCAGCTTGTTTTATCAGTGCCACCAGTTCAGCCGTACTCATCGATGGACTTTGCTCTTCGCTACCAGCCATCGAGTATATTTTAGTAGTATCGTCTATCGTTCCGTCTATATCATTCACCCCAAAGTTCAGCATCAGTTGAGCATTGTTTCTGCCCAGCATTGGCCAGTAGGCTTTAATATGAGGAAAGTTGTCCAGGTACAATCTCGATACAGCATACATCTTCATATCTTCTATAATCGATACTTCCGGCACATTGCTCATATCGTTATCCATATTCCTGAATTTCAAAGGAATAAAAGTATTAAAACCATGCGTCTCATCCTGCAACTGACGAAGTCTTTCCATATGGTCCACTCTATGCCAGTATTTTTCTATATGCCCGTACAGCAAAGTCGCGTTGCTATGCATTCCCAACTGATGCGTAGCTTTATGTATATGCAACCAACCATCGGCATCTACTTTATCTTCACATATTTGGGTTCTTATTTCAGGATGAAATATTTCTGCTCCACCACCAGGCAAAGAATCCAGACCCGCTTCATGAGCAATCCTCATACCTTCTTCTACCGATACTTTTGCCTTGCGGAACATATAATCCAGCTCTACCGGTGTAAACGCTTTAATGTGCAATTCCGGACGATGAGCCTTTATCGCTTTCAATAAATCAACAAAGAATTCAAGATTCATTTTCGGATGCACTCCACCTACTATATGTACTTCCGTTACAGGCTTGCCATCGTACGATTTTACAATGTCCAGCATCTGCTGAATAGTTAGTTCCCAGCCCTCTTCCTTATTGGCATAAAGCTTGGAATAAGCACAAAACTTACAGCTAAACACACATACGTTGGTAGGTTCAATATGAAAGTTACGATTGAAATAAGTGTTATCGCCATGCTTTTGTTCTCTCACCCAGTTTGCCAGCGCACCGGTATAAGAAAGAGAAGCTTTTTCAAATAGCATTACCCCTTCCTCAAAGGTCAGACGCTCATTGGCAAATACCTTTTCGCCTATCTTCCTCAGGTCTGCATTACTTTCAGCAGCAACAATTGCTTTTATATCGTTCTTATAAACACCCATAGTCAAAATTTGAATTTTGCAAAATTATGCCCCACAACTATACCGAAATCATAAGATTGTACAAGATAACTCTAAAATGACATGATTCTTGTCAGTCAATTACATTAATGAATGAAATATTAAAGAAAGAATATAAAAAAACCTATAAGGGTTTGACTCCTTATAGGTTGATTAATATATATAAAGCAGAATTTAAGATAGAATAATATCTATATGTAGGTGTTGACCACTTTTAATGTGGAAAGGAAACAGTTTATCGGAGTACGACTCTGCTTTTACCATTAAAGAAAGATCGCCACCTCTGAACTGAACAATTTCACCGTTGCCCTGGTAGTCGGTGATTTCCATTCTGTTCCTTTCTAATAAAGAAACCGCTGCGTCTTTTACCGGAAATTGTTTAGCTTCGTCGGCATATACAGTGAAGGTTAAATCTGTATGTGTTTTGGTAGCACTGCCTATTTTGCGACTTGCTATATACGTTAATACCATTTCGTGATTGGTGACATTGTACTCGTTTACAATAAGATCGTAACAGATTTCTTCCAAATCAGTTAATTCAATTACTTCTTCTTCTAAACTAACAGTAGCTGCTTTAGTATCTTTTTTAGCCTTTTGTGGAACGCCTAAAGTTGTTTTGAAAACATCGGCTAAAGCAATGACAGCATCTACATTTAGCTTGGTAATTTTAACCTCTAATAGGGCTGTTTCGTTAGCAGTGAGCCCTATGATAAGATTATTGATTTTAGTAACATCATCCTGACCAGGAAAGGATACTTCAAAATCCGTTACATGAACGTTGAATAATGCTTTGAGTTCCTGATTCTTTTTAACTCTTGCCCAAGCAAAGGCTTTACGACACATAGGAATTAAACCATCGAGAACATCAGCCAGAGCCTGTTCTTTAGTTTTGGTTAAGCCTTTAGTATCGGCAGCTTGCTTTTCTAAAATAGGTTCGATGCTAGTATATACATCCTGAAATTTATCGATAATACCTGCGAGAAAGATGAAGGTATCTAATAAAGTTTTATTCTTTTTGAAGAATAAAACGATTCTAAGGAACATTGCTAATTTGAGTGATTGACGATTTGTCATGTTATTTACATTAAAAATTAATAATTAAAAATTAAGAATAGAATCAATACAAAATGTTGCTATGTTGGGAGAAGGTTGTGTGGGGCGTTTAGTAAATCGGAGGAGGATGCTATCAGCAATAGCAATTTCTTTGCATTTAGTAGTTTACCAGTTAGTTTTTTACAGTTAGATAGACTATAACGACTGTTAGAGTCACTATGTTGAGTGTTGGTAACACTTTCACTACTGTAAGATGGACTATAACGACTGTTGGATAGACTAAGTTGTAAGTTGGAGTCGCTTTTACTACAGTTAGATACACTATAACGACTGTAGTATAGACTATAACGACTGTTAGATAGACTATAACGACTGATAGATAGACTAAAACGACTGGTAGCTAAAAGGTAGTAAGGATTACTTGCGGAAAATAGATTTGGTGTAAGGCTTTCGTGTTGGGGAAGCGGTGAGAACTCAGCTGGCATTTTTTGTATTGCCTGTCTCATTTTATTTTTTGTAGAAGAAAGAATAAACAGGTTATAAACCGAATCCTGTATATGTAATTGCTCTACGAGTACAAATTACGACAATAATATTCATATTAGGGGAATTAGTTTATAGGAGTAAATAAAATGATGAATATAAATCTTTTAGATTGTTCTATTTTTGTTGTCAGGCTTACA
>CAIVPM010000425.1 GCA_903907815.1 uncultured Chitinophagaceae bacterium
ATCTATGATTCAAGATATTACTATCACTAAGACAAAAATTTTCTTAATTGAAGATAATGAATTATACAGTCAGGGATTGACGTACATGTTATCGGATAGCAACTTTGATGTTACACCGGTTTATAGTGCCGAAGAAGCATACCAATTACTTTTCAGCACTATGCCTGACATTATAATATTGGATGTAATACTAAGCCAGAATATTGATGGATTTTCTTTTTTGAACGTAATTAAAAACGATATTAGAGTTGCTCACATTCCTGTGATAGTTATTTCATCTATGTCATTAAATGATAAAATAATTCAAGCAATTTCGTTAGGCGCATCTGATTATCTGGTTAAACCATTTAAGGTTGAAGACCTTGTTATCAAAATCAACAGTTTAATTCAACTAAGGGATAATATTATCAGACATATTAGTTCTAAATCTGTTATATCACAGATTTCAGAAATGGATGGTCATCATAAACTAATTACCGAATTCACCTTACATGTTCAGGATCTTATTGCTGAAAACAAAGATGCTTCAATACCTGAAATTGTAAAAGCACTTGGAGTAGGGTATGCTAAACTAGAAGAAATAGTAAAAAAGGTTTTCGACATGACTCCTATCACTTATATATTGACAAAAAGACTTGAAAAAGCAGATTTAATGCTCCGTAATTCAAATATGTCGATAAATGACATTGCAAACAGTGCTGGATTTCATTCTTCCTCTTATTTCTGCACTAGTTATAAAAAAGCATTTGGGATAACGCCATTACAAAACAGAAAGAATTCTAATAAACACTAGGATTAAATTTATCTATATTTCTCAAAAACAATAAAGCCAAGCAAATAATTGCTTGGCTTTATTGTTTTCAAACTTCCTGTTTGACGAATATTTCTAATCCAAAACATTACTCATTTCTGAATACAACCAGATTATCAAAAACATCTACTAAGACTGGTTTGGTTTTGTCAATATCACCAGCCAGTATTCTTTTAGATAACTGGTTTACAATTTCCTTCTGTATAAGCCTTTTTAAAGGTCTTGCGCCAAATTGAACATCATACCCATTCTCTCCCAGATAGTCTATTAAATAGTCGCTAAACACTAAATTTATACCATTATCAGTTAACAGTCCCTTTAAAGTGTTCAGTTGAATTTTTACTATTCCTTTTATCTCCTTTTTCATTAAGGGCTGGAACATAATAATATCATCCACTCTATTCAGAAACTCTGGACGAATAGTCTGTCTTAATAAAGTCATTACCTCCTGCTTAGCCTTCTCTGTAACATCTTCTTTATTCTTCTCCGTTACAGTTTCAAAAGCATCCTGAATGATATGACTACCAATATTGCTAGTCATGATGATGATAGTATTCTTGAAGTTCACCACTCTACCTTTATTATCAGTCAACCTACCATCATCCAAAACCTGTAATAAAATATTCCATACATCCGGATTGGCTTTTTCAATCTCATCCAATAGAACCACACTATATGGTTTTCTTCTTACAGCTTCGGTTAACTGGCCACCTTCATCATAACCAACATAACCTGGAGGAGCACCAATTAATCTTGACACTGTATGTTTTTCCTGATACTCACTCATGTCAATACGGGTCATCATACTTTCATCATCAAACAAATATTCTGCCAATGCTTTTGCCAGTTCAGTTTTACCAACACCAGTTGTTCCAAGAAATATAAATGAACCAATAGGTTTCTTAGGATCTTGCAGTCCTGCCCTACTTCTTCTTATAGCATCAGCAACGGCAGTAATAGCTTCTTCCTGTCCTACAACTCTCTGATGGAGATGTTCTTCCAGATTCAATAGCTTTTCTCTTTCGCTCTGAATCATTTTATGAACAGGAATACCTGTTGCTTTAGCGATGCTTGCTGCAATATCTTCAGCATCTACTTCTTCCTTCAGCATTCTTTTTTCTGTACTGGAATTAATCTGTTCGGTAAGATCAGCAATCATTTTTTCTTCTGCTTTAATCTTACCATAACGAATTTCTGCCACCATTCCATAGTCGCCATTTCTTTCAGCCTGATCGGCCTGTAGTTTTAAATCTTCAATTGCAGCTTTACCATTCTGCACTTTTTCTACCAGTTCTTTTTCCTGTTTCCACTTCGATTTAAAAGTATCTCTTTGTACAACAAGGTTTGCTATCTCTGTATTTAATTCATGCAGTTTAGCTTCATCATTTTCTCTTTTAATTGCTTCTCTTTCAATTTCCAGCTGACGGATAGTTCTTTCCAAAGTATCCAGTTCTTCAGGCATAGAGTTCATCTCTAATCTAAGCTTGGCAGCACTCTCATCAATTAAATCTATAGCTTTATCAGGTAAGAATCTATCGGTAACATATCTATGTGAAAGCTCTACTGCAGCAATAATTGCTTCGTCTTTAATTCTTACATGGTGATGCGTTTCATATTTATCCTTTATTCCTCTTAAGATTGATATAGCATCTTCTATACTAGGCTCATCAATCATTACTTTCTGGAACCTTCTTTCCAATGCTTTATCTTTTTCAAAATACTTCTGGTACTCATTCAAAGTAGTAGCACCAATTGCTCTAAGTTCACCTCTTGCCAATGCAGGTTTTAAGATATTAGCCGCATCCATTGCCCCTTCTCCTCCACCGGCACCAATCAGAGTATGAATTTCATCTATAAACAGAATTATTTCTCCATCGCTTTCAGCTACTTCTTTTACAACAGCTTTCAATCTTTCTTCAAACTCCCCTTTATACTTTGCCCCTGCTATTAATTGACCCATGTCCAGCGTATAAATAATCTTGCTTTTAAGATTATCTGGAACATCTCCATTTACTATCCTCATAGCAAGACCTTCGGCAATAGCCGTTTTACCCACTCCGGGCTCTCCAACTAAAATTGGATTATTCTTACTTCTTCTGGTTAATATATGTAAGGTTCTTCTTATCTCATCATCTCTACCAATTACAGGATCAAGCTTACCATTTCTTGCCATCTCATTTAGGTTCCTTCCGTACTTCTGTAAAGAATTGTACTGGTGTGTTTCTGTAGCAGAATTAACAGTAGCGCCCTTTCTTAAATCCTTAATAGCAGCAACTAGCCCTTTCTCAGTAAGTCCTGCATCTTTTAATGTTTTAGCCGTATCATCATTGGTTAATAATAAACCTAGCAACATATGTTCTACGCTGATAAATTCGTCATTAAACTGTTTCAAGGAACCATTTGCTTTTAATAAAGCTGCATTCAAATCTCTTCCAAGATTCTGTGCTGGCTCCCCGGTAGAAATCTTAGGTAATTTTTTAATAGTCTCTTCCAGTTTGGAAGTTACAAAAGTTATGTTTACATTATTCTTTTTTAGCAGGTAACTCACCGAACTATCTTCATCTTTTATCAATACCTTCAAGAGGTGATTGGTTTCAATAGTAGGGTTACTATTGTTGTAAGCCTCTTGCTGTGCAGCCTGAAGACTTTCCTGTGCCTTAATGGTGTAATTGCTCGTATTCATGATTAATTAATTGATAATGGATAATGGATTATTGATAACTAATAAATTGTTTTTCTTGCTAGTCTTTATAATACTCACCAATAACTTCAGCAGTGTATCTAAATCTTTTTTATACTCTAAAAATATTTTCTCCGATATAAATTCTGTATCCTTTAAAAGCTCTAACCAATAACTTGTTTCGTTAGCTTCCTTTAATGCTATAGATAGTTTATGGATGAAATCAGCTTTACTTTCTGCCTGTTCTGCTTCTCTTACTAATGCCCCAACTGAGGTTCCGGATCTAAGAATTTGTTTACTTAATATGTATTCATTTTTGTCTTTAGAAATTAATTTATATAATGTTACAATTTTAATTGCAAATTCATAACTCAGCTTTTTAATGATATTATCTTTCATAAAACTAGATTAATATTTGTACAATTATCAATTTACAATTTTCAATTATCCATTCTCTATTAAATTCGCACAAAGATTTATCCAACATACAAAACAGGAAATTATGTCTATTACGCTTACCGCCATCTGTCGAAAAGTCAGTCCCCTAGCGGTTTTTATGCTATTATTTCAGTTTTCTTTTGCTCAATATGATTTTTCAGGTGCTGATAAAATGCTGGCAACAGCACAAAAAGATATCAGTAAAAATGGGGTAGTACTAGTATTTAAAGACGGAAAGCCAATTTATAAAAAAGAAATTGGTGAAATGAAGATGAATGAACAAGTACCTATTGCAAGTTGTAGCAAATGGCTTACCGCTGCAATGGTAATGATACTGGCAGATGAAGGCAAGCTTTCTCTGGACGATAAAGTATGTCAATACCTTCCTATATTTAAAGAGTATGGCAAAGCATATGTAACTATTCGCCATTGTTTAAGCCATCAAACAGGAATTAAACAGGATCCTGTTTCACTTAGGTCCATTGTATTCAAAAAGAAGTATGCTACACTGGAACAAGAAGTAATAGATATTGCCTCCAAAAAGGAGATAGATTACAATCCTGGAGAAAAGTTCTTTTATGGTAGTGTAGGACTGGATATTGCTGCAAGAGTATGCGAAGTAGTGACTAAAAAAAGTTTTGCTCAGTTAACTACCGAGCGTCTTTTCAGACCATTAGGAATGAGAAGTACCACTTTTGCTAACGAAGACTTCGAGGCTGCCCCTAATCCATCGGGTGGTGCACGTTCCTCTGCTTTAGATTATGCAAATTTCACCAGTATGTTACTAAACAAAGGCGTATTTAATGGCAAAAGAATACTGAGCGATTCTGCTGTAGGGCTAATGATGCAGCAACAAATAAACACCGAGAATATAAAGTATGCCCCTGCAGTTGCCCAAGGTTATACTTATGCATTGGGTTCCTGGATTATGAGTGCAGATGCTAATGGAAAAGGAATGGTGGTTACCTGCCCAGGTTTATTTGGCAGTTTCCTTTTAATAGATTTTTGTCGTGGTTACACAATGGTAGTCTTTACAAAATCATTATTAACCGAACACAAGAAAGAATTTTACACTAAACTCAAAGAAGCTTTCGATACTGCAATTGCTTCACAAAACTGTAACTAATAAATATTATTTATGCCAGGATTAGGAAGAATTATCAAGATGGGCTCTATGTTCAGTTTTGAACACAAAAGCCATCCTTTGTTATCTCAACGCTTGTTTCTGAGAAGGGTATTATGGAATGTAACATTTGCAACAATCATTCTTGCAATCTGCCTTTTTATAGGTATTCTGGGCTACCATGTATGGGGACCAATGGGTTGGATTGATGCTTTACATAATGCCTCTATGATATTGAGTGGCATGGGACCTGTAGTAGAAATCAAAACCAATATTGGTAAAGTATTCTCGTCCTTTTATGCTCTATTCAGCGGTGTAGCTTTCATTACTAATATTGGAATATTGATTGCACCATTAGCACATAGATTTTTTCATAAACTGCATCTCGAAGACTAGTAATTAATTGATAATGGATAATTGAAAATGTACAACAAACTAATTATCAATCCTCCATTTCCATCATCCATTGTTTTACGCTGAGTTTCTTCCTGCATTTATAATACCAAATGAACATCTCATAATGAGCTTTTCATAGGTCTTTTTAATATTTGCATTTGCAGGCACTTCCTCCATTGTTCTTATTTTATTAATAGCATATTGCTGTATGGTAAGCAATGGCAGTACAATTCTTTCCCTCATTTGAATAGATAGTTTTTCTACAGGATAATCATCCATCAAATCGCTATTTCCAGAGAGCTTTAGTAAGTACTTTTTAGTAAGCTCATACTCGTCATAAATCATATTCCAGATTTCTCCGTATGTTGGATGATTCTGTAAGAAGGCAGTAAGAGGAAAGTAACATTTACGCATAGCCATCTCTGCATTATCCATCAATGTTTTAAAGAACATAGACTGCTGATAGATTTGTTTCAGCTCGCTCCACTTACCATCGGCCTCCATCTTTTTCAAGGCCGTACCTAAACCGTAGTAACCAGTTACGTTTTGTTTTATCTGGCTCAATGAACCTACGTAAGGAATGGCTCTTAAATCTTTTAAGGTAAGCTTAGAATTGCCTCCTCTTTTTGCAGGACGCGACCCAATGTTAGTCTCTGCATAAAACTGCAGTGGACTTGCATGTGCCAGATAATCTATATAGTAAGGATGGTCTTTCAAAGACACATAAATTTTGTAACTTTCTATAGATAAATCCAACAATAACGACTCTTGTTTTTCATTAAATGTTTGTTCGTTTGATGATAATAATTCATTCGATAAACCTGCATGCAATAACTGTTCAATATTAAACTGTGCCGACTCGATAGTGCCAAAGTTGGAACTCACTGTTTGTCCTTGAACTGTCAGCTGAATTTCTTTATTGGAGATGTTCTTACCCATAGATGCATAAAACTTATGCGTCTTTCCACCGCCTCTAGATGGAGGTCCTCCTCTACCATCAAAGAATAGCACATCTATATCATACTGCTTGGATATTTGTGTCAGGGATTCTTTAGCTTTATAAATACTCCAGTTAGCCATCATATAGCCACCATCTTTAGTTCCATCGGAGAAACCAAGCATAATAGTTTGTTTATTGCCTCTATTGGCAAGATGCGTTTTGTATATAGGATTACTATACAATTTCTCCATAATTACAGCAGCCTCTCTTAAATCATCTACTGTTTCAAATAACGGTATAATGTCTACACTTAAATCATTTTTACTCCATCCACCCATCAGGAATAAACCAAATACTTCCATCACATTTACCGCACTATTACACTGACTAATTATATATCTATTGCAGCCATGTTCTCCATTAACTTTCTGAATGGTTTTTACATATTGTATTACTTCCAAGGTATCCTTATGCAAATCATTGGTAAGGAAGGAGAAGTCTTTTAATGCATGTACATTAGTTAATGCGTCTATCTTTTCAGACTCCGACAATTGAGCATAACCGGCAGGTAATACCTCTGCATTGGCAGCAATAAAATCTATCAGATTTACATGCACACTGCTGTCCTGTCTTACATCCAGACTAGCAAAGTGCAGACCAAATATTTCTATTTTACTAATCAATTCTTCTACCAGTTCTACAAACAGATTATTATGATTATAAATTAATAGCAGCTTTATTTTAACCAGTCTGTTTATCAATTCATCTTTAGTAATCTGTTCCTGATTACTTTCGAAAAGCTGATCGTGTAATCTAACTTCCAAATCAGCAATTTCCACATCAACATCTTTAAAAGTAAGTCGGCGTTTAAGTTGTCTAACCTCTTTATAATAACAACGTAGAATACTGGTTCGTAATTGCTGCGATACCTGCAGGGTAGTATTTGCCGTAACAAAAGGATTACCATCCCTATCCCCTCCTGGCCAGAAACCAAGGGTCATTAATGGATTATCTTTATTCAGACAATCCTTAAAATTCTCTTTGAGTATTACTTGTATTTTTCCTGCAGAATGATAGAAAATATTTTCCAGATACCATATCAAACTTACCGCCTCATCGAAAGGGGTAGGTTTTTGTTTCTGGAAGAAGGGCGTTCTGCCAAGCTGTTGCAGGTAAGAATATATTTGAATCTCTTCGTTCTTTCCAACGGCTTCGGAAAGATCGTGAATAATGCCTAATACTGCACCACGATAAAACTGAGTAGGATGTGCTGTTAACACTAGTCTTACATTGAAATCCTTCAATCTTTCTGCCAGTAAAGCCTCTTTATTTTTGTTTTCCAGTTCAACTGCCAGGTTCTTTAAAGTACCCGTACCATGCATATCATTTACCTGAGTAAAAGCTGCATCTTCCAGCGAATCGAACAATACTACCTGTCTTTCAACATACTGCGTAAGACGGAACAGTAAATCCAATTTTTCTTCCTCTTTAGTATGGGTGGTTTGTTTATTAATAAAGTCGTTGATAATATCAATAGGGCTCTTTTTATGTTTAAACCCTTCCTCACAGTTTACCAGTAATAAAGATACCAACACCCCCGTTTTCTCAATACGATGAAAGGGTAGAGATGTAAATAAGCTATTATATAATTGAAATTTAATTCCTACTGCATTTTTAAATGCCTGTAAGTTCTTTAGTCCTGCCATTGCTCTTTAGTTTGGGGATAAATGTAAGATATTTTTTTATCTAAAGAAATCCAAGCTTCTACAGAAAGGATTCAAATATCATTTTCATTAACTAAAAAGCTTCCACTAAGTAAAGGTTTTAATTAAATAAAGCAATAGAAACAAAAAAAGAGACTTATAAATTTACAAGTCTCTTTTCTATCAATATGTACAACCAAATCAGGGTGCTACTATGCTCCTAATGGAAATATATTAATTATAATACAGCAACTTTCTTTTAGGCTTTTCTTTAAGAATATATAATGCAAAGAAGATAGTAACCGCCGTTATTTCTGCTAATAATTGCTGATAAAATATTGGTCTTTGCAGCGTAAAGAAATTACCAAAAGCGGTATTAATTCTATAACAATGAAAATCATCATTTCTATCGTATGGAGTCAGGTTCAAGAAGATGATAGCAAGAACAATTAAGTAGATGGTGGCTAAAATTTGTTGTTTCTTATTCATAGTGTTTGATTTTAATTTCAATGTAAATATCTAACTATAAATTCAGGTGTAAATAGCTTTATCGGCGAATGAATAAATTTATCCTGTGAACGATATTTTATAGGCAATAATTAAACTGAACAGGTATGCGTAACCAGATTTAAAGGGGATTTAATCATTGATTCAGTAAAGTTGTTTTCTAATTTAAAATTTAATTATTTTTGTCCTTTATATAATTAGATACAAATTATAAATTATGAAGCTTAAAAGAATTAGTTTGTTAACAACATTATGTTCGTTATCCTTTATTGGGTTTTTAATAGCGCAGAATCCACCTGCAGCTACGGCACCAAACAATAACTACAACTACAAAACCATTAATCCACAGTTAAAGTATGCATTTATAGTTGATAAACCAACTAAGCAACATCCGCAGGAAGGCGATCAGGTGATGCTGAATATGCAATCGGTTTGCAACAACAGATTAATGTATAATACTGCACAGGCATTTAAAGGAAAGCCTGGAGTATATGGTGTGGCTAAGCCTTCTTTTAAAGGCGACTTAATAGAGGCTATCATGTTTATGACACCCGGTGATAGTATTGTTTGTCTGGTAGATGCTGTTGCTTTATTCAAGAATTCTAAAAATAAATTACCCGATTTTATTAAGCCAGGCGATAAAGTTCAATACTTTATAAAACTGGTTTCTATAAAACCAAAAGAAGAAGTACAAAAGGAGCAACAAGCCGCCTTTATGAAACAAATGAAAGAGCAACAAGCTAAACAGAAAGCTGCTGAAGCTAAGCAATTGATAAAGGACGATAAATTGCTAAAAGATTATTTTGCTAAAAATCACCTTACTCCAATAAAAACTGCTTCTGGATTATACTATACCATTAAGGAAGAAGGCAAGGGCGATTTGCCGCTTACTGGTGATAGTGTTACTATGAATTATACAGGTACTTTACTGGATGGCACTAAGTTCGATAGCAATACCGACACGGCTTTCAAGCACACTCAACCTTTTCAGTTTGTATTGGGTAGAGGTGCAGTAATAAAGGGGTGGGACGAAGGTGTAGCCTTATTAAAGCCAGGTACTAAGGCGGTATTTTATATTCCTTCTCCTATGGCTTATGGCGCGCAGGCAAGACCTGGTGGCGGTGCAAATCCAAAAGGTATTCCTGCCAATTCAATCCTGTTGTTTGATGTGGAATTATTTAGCAGTAAACATCCAGCCCCACCACCTCCACCGGTTGTGGCTCCTGTAGATTCTACCAAGAAAGTATCGACAGATTCACTGAAGACTATTATACCAGCACCAAAAGAAATCATCCAGACTACTCCTGCAGAGAAGAAAGGGTAAGATATTTAAATTTTGATATCCATATAAAGGGAAAGGGGCGACTCTTTCCCTTTATACTTTCTGACCAAAAGTGAGCAGATTATGATCTGGATCCAATAAGGCAAACTCTTTTTGTCCCCATGGTTTTGCTTGTAAATAGCCATTAGGATGTATCGGAATGTTTTTATCCAGCAAAGACTGATAAAACGATTCTATATCATTCACTCTTATATAAACTTGTCCATAATTCTCTGCAGTATTTAAATCTTTATAGTCAAAAAAGTGAAGTTCAAGATTATCTTTTTGAAGAATTAAATAAAATGCATACTCTTCATTATCAATACTTATAAAGCCGAGTTTATTTACATAATAATCCTTGGTTATTACTTTATTACGCATAGGAAGTTTAGGAATAATGCCAGTAATCATAATAGTTATATTTTATTCAAATTATCGTAGACAAATAACAACTTTAAAAATTAAACCATGATAATATAACACTTACTTAAATGAACAAGTACATTTATTTAATAGTGTAAGTTTAATGGAATATACAAAATGTGAATCTACAATTTGCACTTTTCGCTTTGTTACATCTACATTAAATATCATCCGTTTCCTGTATCTTTTTTTCGCTAACAATTTTAAATTTCCCATTGATAAATTTCAAGGTTGTTTTATAGAATAAGGATGGGCAACAACCAGGATCGTTATGAGCAAGCATACTCATTTTGCCAACTAAACAGCCATTTACAATATGGGCAGGGTAAAATTTTGCATAATAACTTTTTACACTACCTATACTATATGAATCATATTTTTTATAAAACTTATAGCCACCTTTAGCACCTAAAAATATAAACACATCATTCCATATTGCATGTGTTCCTCCCGTAGCCCATACAGATACCACAACATCGTTCTTTCCATCTCTGTTTATATCGCCTTTTAAAAGAACATTTGGCAATGGAATAGACCTTGAAAAATAACTATACCCATCTTTAGCATAGTTAATCTTTAAATTACCATCCTCTTTAGTTATTGTAAGTTCTGCTGACACTTCTTGTTTCAGTTTCTCCAATTCCGGCTGATAATAGCTTACCACAAAACTTACTATGCTATCTTCATTTACAAGTATTGAATTGTTTGAAGTATCACGCTCTACAGGCATCTGATTTGCACTTTTACCAGTCCCTCCTGATTTTCTTGACCCTTTAAATGTTTTTACATGTTGCGAATAAGATAATGCAGGTACCAACAATAATAGCATTATAAGTTTTATGTTCATAAATAACAGACAGTTTTAATATTAAAAATTGAAGTATGTTTTAAAATATGTAGCTAAAATAAAAGATTTGATTCATATAGTGATATAAAGCGCTGCATAGGTTAATGTTACACGTACAATGAATTATATGCAGAACAATTACAGTTGCAAATTCTTATGGGAATTACGCTATATAGAAGAAAGTGCAGCCATTGTGTAACTGCACTTTCATTTAGTAAAGTATGTTATTTATTGATGAGAAGTTTCTCATTATAGCTTCCTGTAGTGGTGTTAACTTTAATTACATAAACCCCACTTTTCAAAAACTGCGTATTTAGTTTATAAGAGTTTGCTCCACTTAGCGATTGTGTAATAATTGCTTTGCCTGAAAAATCATACACAGCAATAGTTGCTTTATCTATGGTTTTATTGAAATGGATGGTTGCAAAGTCTCTAGCAGGATTAGGCGTAATAGAGAAACATTGTTTACAACCAAAATTTACATTTACCACTTTACTATAACTGATACTACCTTCTATATCTAAACTTTGCAAACGGTAGTAGTTTATTCCATTAGCAGTTTTGTTATCTATAAAGCTATAACTATTTGCGCCTGCCCCTATTGCTTTTACTGTACCAATATTTGTGAAGGAATAACCATCTGTACTGTGCTGAATATTAAAATGGCTACTATTAATTTCGATAGATGTTAGCCAGTCTAATTGAACATTATTTTGTTCAATTGCTTTTGCCGAAAAACCAGCAAGCGTAACTGGAGTTACTACAGATGCTCCATATTTAGCTACATAACTGGTATAATCCGAACCTGTTTTTATACTATAAATTCCACTGGCAAATATGTTACTATTCGCATCTGAAGTGATTGAATAAATTGTATTTGAAAAGGTAGAGGTATTCTTTCCTCCCAACTCGCTCCAACTGCTACCATCATATTTACCCACATAATTTTTAGCACTATCATTTCTAAAAAAGCCAGATACATATATATTAGATTTTTTATCTATTGTAGCGCTGAAAATCTGATTATTAAAGGTAGAACTGTCTTTACCACCAACTTCGCTCCAACTGCTACCGTTCCACTTAGATACATATTTATATCCTTTGCCATTCGTAAAATTACCCATTGCATATAGATTGCCTTTAGTATCGGTTATTAAATTATTTATAGCACCATTAAATGTAGATTTTGTAGCCCCACCTAATTCTAAAAAACCACCATTACCTACCGAAGAATATTTTGAAACTATTTTACTATTGGTAACGGCATAAATGTTGTTATTGGCATCTGTTGCAAAGGAGCCATTAAACATAAAAAGTCCTGAGTCTAAAGTATTCCATATTGTTCCGTTCCATTTTTTTACAAAGTATTCCGTTACTGCAAATACGTTTCCTTTTGTATCTGATGAAAGTGTAAGAATTCTTCTGTTCCAAACACTATCTATAGTCCATCCCAATTCTACCCAGCTAGTACCATTCCATTTAGCTACATAATATTTTCCTTTACTGTTGGTAAAATAGCCTCCGGCATATAAATTGCCTTTAGTATCGAAACAAATAGAATTTACCCAACCATTAAAAGTAGAACTGTTTTTACCC
Source organism: uncultured Chitinophagaceae bacterium (assembly GCA_903907815.1). Lineage (GTDB taxonomy): Bacteria > Bacteroidota > Bacteroidia > Chitinophagales > Chitinophagaceae > CANFLJ01. Next base: position 12,786 of record CAIVPM010000425.1, read on the forward strand.
CCAAGCTCACTCCAGCTAGTGCCGTTCCATTTAGTTACAAAATTCTTTCCACTATCATTTGTAGATCGAGGCGCTGCATACACATTGCCACTCACATCGGTTACAATACAATTTATTCCCGAAGGAAAAATCTGTAAAATATTTTTCACGCCTACTTCACCCCAGCTAATTCCATCCCAGTAATTTACAAAAAAGTTATTTACGTTATTTTTAAATGTGCCGGTGATATATATACCTCCTTTTTTATCGGTAATAATACTGGATGTTGGATAAAGGAAAACACCACCCAGGTTATTCCATTTACTTCCGTCCCAGAGTTTTATATATTGTGTAGACCCTGATCCCACATTTGCACAAATATTACCATAAGCATCTATGGCAAGGTTAGTAATAGTGACTGAATTACTAATATTAAAATTGGTACTGTCTTTGCCTCCTAATTCATTCCAACTATTCCCATCCCATCTAGTTACATAAACGCTATTTTTAACATTCATAAATTTTCCACCCACATATACATTTCATGTAGCATCAACTGTCATGGCAACTATTGAATTCTTTAATGTGCTACTATTAGTACCACCCAGTTCCATCCAATTGCTACCATTCCATTTGGCAATATATTCGTTGACACCTGTGTTGGTAAATAATCCCGAAACGTACACATTGCTACCAGCATCGGTACATATTGTTTTTATAGCACCATTAAACACTGATGTGTTTGCCCCTCCTAATTCATTCCAGCTACTTCCATTCCAAACCGCTACATATTGCTTAGCATTGCCATTGGTAAACCTTCCGGCAGCATAAATATTACTATTAGCATCAGCCGTTATACTTAATATTCCATTGTTGAAAGTAGCAGTATTTGTTCCACCCAATTCGCTCCAGTTGCTGCCATCCCATTTGGCAACATAATATTTGCCAGTGGCATTTGTAAACTCCCCTGCAGCATACAAATTGCCACTGGTATCGGTAGTTATACTCGAAATAGTGTTTTTAAAGAGTGAAGTATTCTTTCCACCCAGTTCGCTCCATATTTTGCCATCCCATTTGGCTACATAATAATACCCACTGTCGTTTTTAAAATTCCCTCCAGCATAAATGTTTCCTTTTGTATCTTTTGCCAGACTATTAATGCTTAAAGCGAATGCCTTATAGTTTGCATAATTTTCCAATATAGTCCATTGTGCATTTAGGTGGTTGGATGCTAATAATATAAAGCCAAACAAGAAGCAGGTTATTGCTTTTAAATATCTATTCACTAATTGATGCATGTTTTTCTGATTATTACCTAGCAAATTAAAGGTGTTTTTTTAATATTATTTTAATAACCTTTTTCCAGTAATTCAATGTTAAGATTGGCAAGGTGGCCGATCTTATGTTTGCTAACAAATGTGTTGAAAGTAAAAGGAGGGCAAAATTTAAAAAGCCTGGCATTGAATATCAGGCAAGTATGCAACTCCCCAATTATATCTCTTCAATTATCGAATGTCCTTTTGTATTGTCGCCCGAAGTCCATTGCCACTGCTCGTGAAGTCTAATTTTTCCATCTGGCAATATTTCAGGTTTCGATTTGCATATGCCGGTCCTAATTTGTCCTTTATCATTTATTTGATGATAACGCATATCAATATTCCCTTCTATATCTACAATACCAACCAAGTGACCTACCAGTATTTTACCACCAACATATTCACAAGTAATTATATTATCAGTTTGTTTATAATGAAAAATTGTTTGCTCAGATGTTTCTCCATTTTCTGTGTTACTTATTAGCCTGAATTTCTTGTTGTTGTAATTCATATACTTGGAATATAAAAGTATGGTATTATAGAATGCTTTGCTCCAGTATTCAATCCTTTATATATAATTTTATTTCCTTTTAAACACAAAATCAAATATTGCACCAAATGCAACACCGAGTGCTAGTCCTAAAGCAATGCTTTGGGAAATGTTTCCTGATTTATTGCCGTAAGCTGCGCCAAATGCAACGCCAAGTGCAGCTCCTATTCCAATGCCATTTCCAACATATTTCTTTTTATTAGTCATACTTTTTCAGTTAGTTTAATATGTTATATAGTCCCCAATAGGTAAAAAGGATAACAAGCAATATGAATGCAATATTGTTTACCGTAAAGAGCAATTTTGAGAACAAATTCCAGGTCTTTTCTTTTAATAGTTTCCAATTCGTTAGGATCAGTGGTATTAAAATAAGGATTGTTAGAAAAGGGATATAGGCTGCAATATTCAAATGCGAAAACTTATAGTCTTTATAAGGAGAAGGGAAATAAAATATATACATATTGGTTGCTAACACTACCAGATAATAGTTCATTACTGTACACAACGTAAATAGTAATAACTTTTGTTTTGAAAAAGCAGCAGTTTTTCTTTTCCTTAAATAACTAACAAAGAAGTAAAAACCTGAAAAAGAAAACAGGCCAAAACAAACCATCAAAAAAGACATTATCGCTTTGCTATTTTGTGGGATTCTATAAGTGGTTAGTTTTTCAAATTCAGCATTTGGAGGGAACAATTTTGTAATATCTAAAATATGATCGCCTTTATTTAATTCATCTTGCAGATTGAATTGTACAGGGTGTTTATAATCGTGATAAAAATACATAGTAATCAGTCCTTGATGTAAGTCCCAGATGGAAGATAATAAAGTTCCATCACCTACCTTTTTCCTACAAACGTGCATTGTATCAATTAATGCTGTTGCAAATGAAAGTGAAGTATCCAGTTTGTTTTTTAAAAACTCAACACCGTTATGATAACGTTCTAAATTGTTGGCGTATTTATCGGAAGTAACTGAGGGACAAAAATTAGATAACACATATTTTGTATCATTTCCAATTGTCATTGTGTAAGGTTCAACCACTAAATATTTTCCCGATTTATCAATGTATATAAAAACATCTTGCAAAAAATAACTATGATCATATTGACTAATGTATTCTTTAACCTCATCAACATTTTTGCAGTAATGTAAAATATCTTTAAGGTATACAGTTGGGTTTGTAATTTGTTTCTTGTTTTTAGTATCTACCTGTCCATTTAATGGTGTTGGAGAAGCTAATCTGGAAAAAGACAAGCCCTCCGAATTCATGCCCGATTGAGGAGCAATTCCATTTGCTCCATCCTGTCTACCACCACTATATCCAGCACCATATTTTTTGTTGTTTGTAGCATTTTCGAACCAAATGGTTGGTGTTAAATAGTAGGCATCGAAGTTAGTTCCTACAATAGTTTTTCCATCTTTTGTTATTTTGTACATACTACAAGAATCTACTTTCTCAAAATTAAAAAACAGTAGCATTGAAAGGAGTAATATTCTTACAATTCTGATTCTTGTCATTCATAAAATGTTTAAATATGTTTTTACTTTTTATAGTAGTTACACGTTAGTATAGCATTCAACGAGCAGGGAATTAATAATGAAAACGTAACTGATAAATATTGATTTTGTTATCACAAACATCATATACTATCCTATGTTCTTTATTTATCCTTCGCGACCATTTACCAGTTAGTTCGTGTTTTAATGCTTCAGGAGTACCTATGCCTTCATAAGGATTTTCCAATATAGATTTTAGCAATAAAGTGATTTTGTTTTGAGCTTGAGTATTACCACTTTTCTTCCAGAAGATTAAATCTTCTATTGCCTGTGGCAAAAATATTATTTCCACAGGTCATCTACTTTAACAGCAACACCATTTACTGCATTTTTAGAATTAATTGCCTGTAATAATCTTTTCTTATTGGTTTTATTAGATAACAAGTAAGCAGTTTCGTCTATTACAGGTTCTTCTTCAAAGGGAACATTCAAAGCTTTAAATACCGCTATTATTGCCTTTTCCTGTTGTTTATTTTGTGGATATGCTGCTACTATTTTCATAACACTCTATTTATGTTCTAAAACAAATATACATGTTTACAATTTGCAGTGGTATAGTTACCCAAAATCGTTGCGCATTATAAGTATTTACACTACAATACTATTTTCAAACACAACAATCAACTTTGCGTTTATTATATTGTACTGAGAATCAATAATTCGCTATCACTATTTGTAAAGAAACGAAGCTATAAGTTGCTATGAATTACGTAACAGTCTATGCTAGTAAAAATTTACACCCTGCATTTTAGTATGATATTCCAACAGTGGTAAACACTTTGTTAGCATTCAACTATGCTTTATTACTAAGTTTTAATCGCCAATGTAATAAAGTATCTGTTTCGCTTGTTTTAATGAACTTGTTTTTAACAAGCACTTTTGATGAAGCAATGTTTGATTTTTCAGTAGCAGCAATTACCGATTTCACGTTAGGTTGGGTTGATGCCCAATCAATAATACCACTCACCATTTCGGTCATAAAACCTTTGTTTTGAAATTCTTCATAAGTGCCGTACCCTATTTCAATCTCCCCTGCTGCATTTGGCTCACCAACAATACACAAATCACCTACCATTTTGTTTTCTGCTTTTGAAATAGCTGTCCATAGCGTTGAATACAAATAGTTTTTACTTTTATCTGCAACATTAAGCAGTATGGTTTGTTCAAAAGCTTCTTTGAGCTCGGGTGAAATTGTCCTCGAAGTTTTATTAAGCTTCAATTCTTCTTCGAGTGAATTGTCACATTTTATATACTTTATTAACTGTTCATAGTTAAGTGGTTTCAATATTAGTCGCTTGGTCTCTATCAATTTTATGTTTGTTTAATGACGGCAAATGTAGTTAACAATTAAATCTTAAATAATTTAGTACTACAATAATTGCAGGTAAAATGTTTCAGGATAAGTTCCTATTGTAACGCCTATAATTGGTAGGACGTACTGAGATGGGAATTAAATTTTAATTATCAACCACTAATAAACTTCATCGTGTGTGCCTAAATCTAACAATAAAATCTCTTCCTCTTTTGTTGATTTATTTACAACTATAGAAAATATAATTCTTCAATCATATCCACAACTACAAGCAAACATTCCATAAAGATTGCCACTAAGCTTGTGTGTCTTTAACTTTGGATTTAATGCATCTTCTGCCAGTAATAATATTGATTTTTGGATAGCGTTCTTAAGAATGGGGCGCTTATGTACAAATTTAATGTATGATTTTTCAAACGATTTAGATAAAACAAGGTTTCTCTTTACCATTATACAAGGGCATTAAGACGAGCAATTGCAGCTTCTGCAGAAATAGCTTTTAGCTTATTATTTTTGTAGGATTCTTTGCTCTTTTTAGCGTTACCAGCTATTTCCTTTCTTCGTTCTTCAATTTGTCTTTTCTGTGCTATTTCAATAAGCATTTCCCTACTTTCAAAATCAAGTGACATCAATTTATCCAGTGCTTCATTTATAGTAGTCATCGTTTACTGTTTGATACAAATTTAGGGTAAAGTATATTTAAATCTTTTCTTTTTTATGTTTAGTTGCTGTAGGTTAATTTAGAAATAATGTTACTGCACTTTGTATAGTACATAATGATTATGGTAATCTTGTGGACGGCCTATAAACACTTCATCTATAATAAGTTCATTTTCTGTCTCGCCAAATTTATATTCTACTATATCAGAAAATCCGTTTCTCCAGATCTTTACTCTTAACTTTTCATTCAGCCATTCCAGTTTGCTTTTGAACAAGAAAAATTTCACCCTTCTTACTTTTCCATCTGCAATTAGCTTTAGACTCATCTTGCTTTTTTTGCCTTTGATGATAAAGTATCTTGACCATTTAAACTTGTCGCCTATCTGCGTTATTTTAAATTCTCCATCCGACATACCTTCTGTCCATTTTGCTTCGAATTTGCTCTTCTGTAAATTTATTTTCCAGGTTCCAGAATAGTTCTTTTTTTGAGAATGTGCTTTTACTTGAAAAACAAATAGTCCAATAAATAGAAGTGAAATTATATAACTAATTTTCATACTTATTAACGTGTTTTATTTTACAACCTGTTTGAATCGGCAATTATATTACGCAACTTAATTTATAATGCAATAATATTCCTTATGCTGTTAAACAAAGTCCAATTATTATAATTGCCAATGAGAAACAAAAGTTACTAAGTAAACTATTTGCTACGAATACTATTGGTTATTCTTACGATTGTATTTTTTCAGAATTGATAATGTATGTGCCAGCGATTTCTTGCTATTCCAGGATAAGTGACCTGGAATAATAAAGTATGGCTTAATAAATTTTGTCTGAACGTTTTTGATTGATTTTATCCATTCAATTGTATTAGCATCCGATAGATTGCCTATGCTGTTTGTTTCGGTACTTTTTATAATACAACCTCCGTATAATATTTTTTCGTTGTTGAACCAGAGCACAATATTATCGGGGCTGTGCCCTTTACCTGGATAATATGTTTCGAAAGAATATTGACCAACCTGAAAAGTTGTGTCTTTATACATTAAGAATTCGGCTCTTGGTTCCTTTTTATCTTTTGAAAGTTCGTCTGTCTGTTTTGTTGTATAGGTATTAATTCCTTTTTGTTTGTAGTAAGACAGGCCTGCAGTTCTGTCGCTATGAAAATGCGTTGAGATGCACATTATCACGTTTTTATTATGCTTCTGTTTTATGCTATCCAGTAATGGTTGAAATTGTGTAGTATCCCAAGGGGTATCAAATAAAACAACCCCTTTGTTAGTGATTAAATACATTCCATTGGCAGGATACATTTGCCCTCCTCCTGCATCTCCATAGGTGGTATAGATATAGAAGTCTTTGGTTAAATGTGTAATGGATAATTTCTGCGTTTCTTTCTGACAAAAACTTGTCTTAAATATTATTATAGTCAGTATTAAAAGTGTTGTTCGCATTGTAGTTTTATTGTTATAGGACTTTATTTCTGTTAGAATAAACAAATATAGGAACTGAAAAATTATAATGTAAATTAGCCCAAACTGCGGCATGCTAACACTTCGACCGACTGTGTATTTCTACTTCCCTTTTGAAACAAATTTACTTACCATAATACCCATGATTATAACCAAATAAAATTGTCCTATTAACCCTAACAATGACGTTACCATTTTAGCATTATGATTTAGAGGAATGATATCTCCCATCCCAACACTTGTAATAGTTGTTGTGCAATAATATACAGTATCTATAAATGTTTTAGTATGATAGCTAAAATCTATATTACTAAGAATTTTTTTATTGTCTCCAAATAAATAAAATATAGAGAAAATCCTAACAGCAATTTCAATAATAAGTAAGTAACCAGATATTGATGCTGAAATTAAGGCCTTATCTAACCTATGCGGTGATATTAAAAAGTTGCCAATATTAAAAAGG
>CAIVPM010000426.1 GCA_903907815.1 uncultured Chitinophagaceae bacterium
AGCTTCTTTACTTCTACAGTATGCATTTGTTCCAGCTTAAATAAGGCTTCCTGTAACCGTACTTTTGGAATACCAACTTCTATATTACAGAACAATTGTTGTTCTTGTTTTATGATGGTAGCATTGCAATTTTTAAGTATGGTCATTACATCATTAACCCTGGTATAATCACAATGAATATTATAGATAACTTCTACAGGTTTCTGAACAACCGGTACAGTTTGCAAGGCAAGCATACTAGCCATCTTATAGGCATTTATCAATCCTGGCACCCCCAATAATGTACCTCCAAAGTATCTAACAACTACTACCAGCACATTACTTAGTTGTTTGCTAACAATATGATTGTATATCGGTTTACCTGCACTACCAGAAGGCTCTCCATCATCGTTTACCCTGAAATTATTTCCATCATTTCCTATTACATACGCGTAGCAATGATGCACGGCTTTAGCATGCTCTTTCTTCAGTTTTAGTAAATGCTTCTTTACGGCTTCTACATCAGCTACCGGATAGGCATAAGCAATAAATTTACTGCCCCGATCTTTATATTCGGCAGTAGTGGATTGCTCTATAGTAAAATAATAATCTGGTTGCTTGTTACTCATTGATAGGTCTGTAATAACTAATTATGTCTGATAAAATATTTTCCTGCTTTATAAGGTTACATTTTGATAACTGAGGTGCTTTAACTCCTTCCGCAACGTGAAGCGAGGTATTGGTAATTACCCTTGCCTCATCCCAATACTGATGATCTATAAATTGTTGCAATAAAATAGCCCCGCCTTCTACCAGTATACTCTGCATATTATGCTGATAAGCATAATCCATAACTTGTTTAAGTAAATCCTGATTCGCATTTATCTTAAAATAAGTTGTATTTCCTTCCTCATTATTAATGTGTGAATTAATAATGATAGTCTTTTGTGATCCATCCATCACATAACTACTATTACCAATTTTATTATCTCTATCCAATACAATTCTGATAGGCTGATTTCCAGACCAAAGTCTGTTGTTCAGTTTTGGATTATCAGCCAATACGGTATTACTACCTACCATAATTGCAGATTCTTCGCTTCTCCAGCGATGTACTATTCTATTGGCACTTTCATTACTGATCATTAAGCGCTCTGCAGTATTAGTACCAATAATTCCATTTAAAGATTGTGCCCATTTCAATATTATATAGGGCCGTTTATATTGATGGAAAGTAAAGAATTTTTTATTGAGTTCTAAACATTCATTCTCCATTACCCCAACAGTAACAAGAATCCCTGCTTCCTGCAATAATTTAATGCCCTTACCATTTACATGAGCAAACAAATCGCTGCAACCAATAATAACTCTGGGAATTTTGTTTTCTATAATAAGGTTAGCACAAGGAGGTGTTTTGCCATAATGCGTACAAGGTTCAAGTGATACATATAAAGTAGCTTGCGATATAAACTCTTTATCCTTTTCTGCAACACTATTTATACAGTTTACTTCGGCATGAGGACCGCCGTATTGTTGATGATAGCCTTCCCCAATAATGCAATTTTCATATACCAGCACAGCACCTACCATTGGGTTTGGAGCCACATATCCCATCCCTAGCTTTGCCAGTTGTATGCAACGATGCATGTATATTTCCTGTGTGTTTACCATTTTTGAAGTCCGCAAAGGTAACATATAGTTTTTTATAAATTCGTATGTTGTATTGGCTGATATCTTATTATTGCACAATGATTTTGAAGGAAGTACAGCAATCAGTAATACAAAACTTGCTTTCGTTATACAATGATAGGGAAGCAAGTAATATTGCTGATATTCTAACAGAGCATATTACAGGATATAATAGAACAGACCGAATTATCAATAACAATATCGTTATTACTGCCCAGCAAGCATTAGATTACGAGGAGGCAACAGAACGATTATTAAATAATGAACCCATACAATATATCATTGCTAAAGCATGGTTTTATAAGTACCCTTTTTATGTAAATAAAAACGTTCTTATCCCCCGTCCCGAAACAGAAGAACTGGTAGCAAATATTATAAAAGAAAATACAGACCCCACCCCTTCTATTATTGATATTGGGACAGGTAGTGGTTGTATAGCTATTAGCTTGCAAAAAAATATAAATTCAGTGGTAACCGCTATTGATATAAGTAAAGAAGCTTTGCTGATTGCTAAGCAAAATGCAGAAGAATTAAAAGCTGTAATTCATTTTAAACAGCTGAATTTCCTTGATACGAATCAATGGAATGAATTGGGTATGTTTGATATTATTGTTAGTAACCCTCCTTATATCAGGTATGATGAAAGCGATGAAATGCGTAATAATGTTTTGCAACACGAACCTCATCTTGCGCTGTTTGTAGAAAACAATGACCCATTAATTTTCTATAGATTGATTGCTCAATTCGGGAAATCCCATTTAAATAGCAATGGCACTATCTGGCTGGAAATAAATGAGGCGTTGGGTAATGAAACCAAGGAACTGATGGAACAATACAGTTACCATGCTTCAATTATAAAAGACTTACAAGGAAAAGAAAGAATAATAAAAGCTACTCTTAATTATTAGACGTTAATATTCTGGGTGGGTCTATTTTGTATACAGCCCAGTTAGGCGTTTCAAACATCAGTATTGGGTAATACATATTTGCCTCTAACTGTTTATTCAGATTAAAATAGTTCAATACCGTATAGTTCTTAAGTTTATTACTAAACTTAGCTACACATACATATTTAGCATTAATCTTTGGATTCTCCACCACAGTAAGGAAGTTATCATTAATAGGCATAATAACTGACTTCAATGACCTAAGGTGCGCCATTATTTTATATGCTGCCGCATCATCAATAAGAATCTTACTGGTAGGGGTTGCTAAATTGGAAATGAAGGTAGCTACTTTAATTTCTTCGTTTGTTGAACGCTCACTTTGTAAATGTCTAACTTGCTTTAAAGAAGTAAAGAAATAACTTTCTTCAGGATCACTGGTTCTGTTGAAATATATAATTCCTGTAAAGACATTCAGTATAGCTGCACAAATAATAATTGGGTACCACAATTTGTGTTTATACTTTACACCACCATAAAAACATAGTCCAATTAGAGCAAGTACAACAAATATCAGGTAGTATTCTACCGTTATATAAAACTGATCATCCAGCAATAAAATAGACAGTAAAATAAAAGGAGCAATCAGCGTAAACAATTCGTACATTCTTCCTCTGAAGAATAAAAATACCAGTACCAACAACGGAGTTAATATTAATACATACACCTGAAATACCAGTTGAATCTGTTGTATTACGTTGGATATATTTGAAGAATTTACCAGCTCTGCAATAGATATGTTACCAGTTGCATGCCAGTTTGCATACTGACTGGTAAGGAAGTAGGTGGTATCCCCTGCATGATAGAAGTTCAGTGTTCTGAATAAAAACAATGCACCTATTGGCAACAGGAAAATAATCACATACAATGCCAGTGTTCTGTTAGTCAGCTTTCTTCTTTGAGAAGGATTATTAACGGTATCAAAATATTGCAAAATAGGTGGTGCCTTTGATAGCTTTAACCCTTCAATGGATACCAATATAATAAATGGAAAGAATGACAGAATAAGCCAGATAAAATTATAGTCGCAGAACACCAGGAAAGAAAGGTATATACTGGACATTGACAAATAATAAGATATCTGCGTTCTGTAGAAATTAAATAGACTTCTAAAAACCAGGTAGAAGAACAACATAACAGCACCTACACTTCGTCCGGAAATTGCTGCATATATAAACCCTGGATGAAAAACAAAAATCAAACAGGTAGCAGTCAGATAAACACTCTTAGGCAGTTTTGATTTACCAAAATCATTTATCAGAAAAAAGAATAATAAAACTACAAAGGATGATGATGCTAAAATTGGTGCGAATAAATTTCCAAAAGGAGAGAAAATAATTGACGAAAGAAAAGAAATAGTGGGAAACGTTGTACCCAGTGTTAACAGGGTATTATTCTCCGCTTCAAACAATATTTTCGTTTTCTCAGCCATAAACAAAGCTTCGGAATGTTCGAATCCTGTTCTATGGATAAGCCATGACAATAGCAGATAGAATGCTAATAGGCATAACGATAAAATAATGTTTATATATTTCTTAATGACTATCATAATATTAATGTGCAGCTCCTGCAGCTGAAGTAGCAGAAGATTGTTTACTTAAGCCATGATTTGTTTTTTCCCAATAGAAAGGTTTTGTAATCAACTGCCAAAGTCCTTTATAAGCGGCAATTGAGTGCATCAACCAATACAATGGATTAACCATTGCATATAATATAAGTTCATAAAACTTTCTCTTAAACACAGCCAGCATATTGATATAAATCATCAATACATTACCAGCGATAAAGTTGAAAGTTGAAAAGTAAAGTACCCAATCCGGGAACAATTGTTTAATTCCCGAAAAGTGAAATATTAAGTACAATATAAAGAATGCCAATAGAACCGGGTAGGTAAGGAAAGTAAAAGAGGTACCTCCAATAAAGAAGTTAAATCCAAAGAACCCAGCCCAACCAACTTTTCTTACCAGTAACGCAGGGTTACGCATGTGTACCAGGTAAGTCTGCATGTATCCTTTAATCCATCTGGAGCGTTGACGAATCCAGTTAAATGGTTCATTGTTTGCTTCTTCGAAAGTAGTACTGTTTACCACTCCTACTTTATATTGTTTTGCATATACTCGTACACCCAAATCGGCATCCTCGGTAACATTAAACGGATCCCAGGCACCAAGCTCTACCAGTCTACCCAATTTAAAGTGGTTACTCGTTCCACCCAGTGGAATAGGAATATCCAGTGTTTCCAGACCAGTAAGCATATAATCGAACCAGTAAGAATATTCCAGCGTAAACATCTTGGTCAACAGATTTTCTGTTTTATTAAAGTAGTTAAGCGCTCCTTGCAATACCACAAAGTTGTCTGGTAATTTACGGAATTGACAAACCACTTTTTTTAGCTGATTGGAATCCGGTACATCTTCTGCATCATATATAGTTAACAGTTCCCCTCTGGAGAAGAACAATCCATAATTACATGCTTTAGGTTTTGTTTGTGGCATATGGAAAGGAACCACAATAACCTCAAAGTTTGCAGGGAAATCCAGTACCCTCACCGCATTTAATGTTTTATCATCTACCTCTTCAATCAGCAGTTTTACATCGAGCTTTGCTTTTGGATAATCTAAGCTTCTAAGATTCCAGATAAGCTTACGAATAAGTTTATCTTCTCTGAATACCGGTAATAATATGGTATAAACAGGCAGTGTACTTTCATCTACATTGGCTATATCTTCTTTAGATACCATATCCTCCAGTTCGGACATAGATCCTTTTAAGGCTAGATATAATTTAAAGAGTATCGCAAACAAAAAGAAAAGACTCGACAGCAGATTTATGATGATAACTGTCTGTACAAAAAATACAACAGCCAGTATAATAGTTATGGCCATCCCAGCGAATATAAACACCAACTGTTCCTGCGTAAAAGTAATTAATCCAGAGCTGGAAGGATCCTTTTTCATCAAACTAAAAACCGCCTCTTTTACATAAAACTCCCCTCTTAATTTGTGTCCTAACCAAGTAATATCCAAATCGGAAGTAGCTACCATCTTTATCTCCATCTGAAATTTTATTTCCAGACTACTCAGCAGCTTCTCATCAAAAGGATCGGCAGCAGCTACCAGCAATTTACCTTCTTCAGTTTTCCTGAGTGGTAAATACAGGTAAGAATTTATATGTTGAATATCACACTGACTAATGTAATAATCATCAATTTCTTCCTCTCTTACATTTATGAGTGCATAGTTTTCTATCTCCAGAAAATGTACATAATCATTTCTGGTAAGAAACCCGAAGTTCAGAGCAGCTTTTACAGGAGCATAACTATACATGTCTGCAATCTCATGAATCTGCTTTAATCTTTCTACATCAAGCAGTCCATGGTCAGCCATTATATCTAACCCACAATTAGCCATACCTGTTAAGTTGTAATTTGTAAACTATCGGGAAAAGCCCCTTCTATAATATTATACGATTTCTTGTGATTGTTTAACCTTACCTCTTACAAAGAAGTATGCTAATACTACCAGGATTAATAAGATACCAAGTATTACAAATTTGAAGTTATCCCAGAAAGCAGTTAGCCAGCTTTTATCACTCTTGTAAGACACCATGTTATTATCTTCCGGCATCTTAAAGAAGTAGTTACTTAAGCCATTACTATTGGCTATACAAACGTTACTTTCAATCTCGGTTAACTGTGTACTAAAGTTCTTGATAACACTCACAAAAGAATTCTTAGGAAGACTATCACCCAAAGAAGTTACCAATAATATAGTACTTCCTTTTTCTCTGAATATTTGCGCTATACCACTATTAGAGAAATCGTTAATACTGTAAGTAGTTTTCTTGTCAGCATCACTATATATCTGGAAGTCTTTATCGTAACGAACTGGCATATTAGAGAAATTCTTTACAAAACCATCGCTCTTATCCAGTAATACAATCAGGTTAAAGCTGTTTAAATCACTGAAGTTTGTAGCCTTATCGGTAGTAACTACAGGAGGAACAATCAGCTTGTTGAAATCATTCTTAATTGGCGAGTTTAACTGATAGTAAATTTCACCTATTGAAGAAATGATATCCTTAGACATTAAAGACGGAGACACAATTATTTTAGTTTCTGTTTTTCTGAACTCAGCAGGGAAATTGAAGAAACTATAGAATCTGTTTTCTCTTTCACCAGAGAAAGTTAACGTTGAACTCTTTGTGTTTACAAATGCAAAGAAGTTACTGAAACCATCTTTACAAATGTTAGCACCAGGGTGGAATCTGAATTCCACTTCTAAAGTATTAAACTTGGTAAGTAAGTAAGGTTTTAAATCGATATCATTTATAAAGCTTGCCTTATCTAATAAAGAAGCATTAAAAATAAGATTCTGATTCAAATAAATATTTACAAATCCTCTATCATCAGCCTTTAAAGTAGAAAAATAACTTTCAAGGTGGAATAATAATTTAGTAGGAATTGCATTAAACTCAGTTAAAGAGAAATTATATTTAGTACGTAAAGATCCAATACCCTCCATTAAAGATGGAGTACCACCCAAATCATCTAAAGATGTAACCAAAGGAGATGGCGATTCTATTGCATAGTTGCTAGGAACCGCTTCGCTAACTAATAGTTTATCGGTAAAAGCACTACTTAATCTTCTATTACTTGCTAATGTATATATAGCCTTTTTATAGCCCTCATCATTACCACCGGTAACTACTAATACATATTTAGTATAAGCACCAACATTTACACCCACTAACGAAATAAGACCCTGACCAGCAGACAATGTCTGTGGTAATGCTTGTCTTACAGAAGCTGGTAATTTATCCTGAACACCCACAATAATACCGCCTGGTAAACTATCAGATGGCGTATACTGAGAAGTAAATATCTCTTTATTTACGCTCGAAGCACTTTGTTTAAGCAAGGTATACACTATACCACCTGCAGTTAAATCGTTAGCATCGGCAGCTTTTGGAGTGTATACAGAAGTAAACTCCTGAATCCATTCTTTCAAACTACGTTGATATGAATTGGCAGCCTGAGATACCTGAGAAACGTAAGAAGAGTTTCTTACACTAATCCAGCAAGCAGGATTATCAATATCCTTACAATATTCATCACTGATACTAAGCTTTGCGCCTATTTTCAGTTTAATGAATCTTCCGTCTGGTTGTAAGTATTTTCTACTCAACGGAACTACTATCGAGAATACTGAATCTACTGGAGAAGCTACTATTCTTTGCGTAAAAACAGGCGCATCTTTCAAGTAAATAATCACAAACGAGTTGTTTGGATTCAATACCTGAGAAGCTCTCACATTGATCACTATTCTACTCATATCTACGTTATCATCAGGCTTTACCTTAATAAAGTAACTGATTGATCCGTTGATACCTACTATCGAAGCATCATCATAACCCATAGAAGCAAATGTTCTATCTAACTGGGCATTCAACGATCCGATAAAACACAAAAGCGCTATAACAATTAGCAATCTTGATTTCATATTCTTACTATTTAATGGGTGCTATTAAATTCAATTCTAAAATAATTTTTATTGGCTTCGTCACAATTATAATTCACAGATCCGCCCATAGTTTCCGCAACTTTTTTAGCAGAAGCAAAACCTAGTTCAGGTGCTGTATTATGACTTATATTATCTATCATACTTCTGGTATCAGATAAATTATTGAACAGTTTGTTCAACTTTTCCTTACCTATTAACTCTCCTATATTAATAATCTCTATTACTGCCTTATTAGCCAGATTATGCGTATGAATAGTCATAATGGAGTTTGGCGCAGAGAACTTTAATATATTTGTAAACAATTTAAACAATACCTGATCCAGAAACAGACTATCCAGATTTACATAAATAGCTGTGTTAAGTAAATGCAGTTGCATTCCAATATGTTTCAATTGTGCCGAATCGGCAACTTCTACCGCTATCTTCTCTACATGTTTATTAATATCCAGTCTTTCCAGATGGAAATCTACTGCAGTTTCTTCTTTGTCAGTAGATACAGCCAGCTTTTCAGAAATATAGTTTAGTTTTTCATTATCATTTTCTATCTGAAAGATAACTTCTTTCTGATCGGCCGAAAGATTATCCGATGTAGCCTTCAATTCATCTATATGCGATTTAAATGAATTAGCATAGCTTCTAAAATCATATAATAATATATCAACCGTATTCTGCTTGTAATCGCTCAGATTCTGCAACCTTCTGTTACTTTCATCAATCACAAATTTCTGATCGTTAATCATTTCATGTTGATCCAGCAGTCTGTTGTAAGCATTATCAATCAATATATTTTTCTGGGTACTCCTGTTTACAATCTCATATCTGTTGTACGCTATTAAACAGGATACTACAGTTACTAAGAAATACACTCCGCCGCCATGAGAAATTAATACCTCATATTTATCTAATCTTGTTTTCAAGGTAAATAAGAGCGCAATAATTGCAAAAGAGAATAAGCTAAGTACCAGAGAATTGAAAGGTTTCCAGAAAATAGTTGTATTAACTAATAATATTACGATAGATAATATTAAAAAGAAAGGAAGTAATTCATTAAAAGGTACCAAACCACAGATCAGGGAATGAAGTAAAATATGTATTCCTAAGAACACTTTAAGGGTAGAAATATAGTGCCAATTTTTCTTCGAACCCCATATAAACACTACGTAAGAAGCCAGTCCAAATACAATTCTGGCAAGGAACAACTGGTTCCATTCACTTTTTAAAAATAAATAATCTAATAAAATTAGTACTGGTAATGTGAACAGAATCGTCCACATGACTACATTCGCATAATAAAGCCCTCTTTTATCCAATCGCATGGAAAGTTCGGCTTCATCTATATTTTCGTATGAAAATTTAATTTTTCGAGCCATAATTTAAAATATGCAGTCAATTATATATATACAATATTCAGTGAAATTATATAGAAAATTAATTTTAATTTTTTTTGGGATAATTTTTACAACCCTTTCTACATTATCCACATTTGCAGCTACCGATACCGGTGTAGTGAGCAAAGTAATCAAACAGTTTGGCGCCGGTGTCAACATCTCTCACTTTGAACAGTATTGGAAAACACCTGAAGACATTTACAAAGAAGATATTACTGAAAAAATTAAAGCAATATCCGCTAAAGGTTTCAAAACAATCAGACTTCCAGTAGCCTTTGATTTGTATCTTCAACCTGATGGTTATAATTTTCAAAGTAGCATGATTCAAAAGCTGAAAGAAGTTTTAACCCTTACGTATAGCCTTCAAATGAAGCTTATCATCACCTACCATTACGGCAAACTTAATGATTCCAACTATGATAACGGAGAAGTAGACAGAATTATTGCCATGTGGAAACAATTGCAATACCTTTTTAAAGGGAATGCATACCAGGAACTTTTCTTCGATTTATACAATGAACCTACTTTATCGAGCGATAAATGGAAACCAGCTATTACCAGGATGGTTACCGAAATAAGAAAAGAAGATAGTCAGCGTATCTATATAGTAGGTGGAACCGATTACAATAGCGAAAACGAATTGATGCAGCTGGGCAAAATTCCTGACAACAAGCTTATTTATACTTTTCACTACTACGAACCATTCATTTTTACCCATCAGGGGGCCGAATGGACTGGAAGCAGAACTAAACTAATCGGACTTCCGTTCCCTTATAAAAGGAGAAGAATGCCTAAAATGCTTGCCGAGGCAAAGGGCACCGATACCGAAAAAGATTATTTAAAATACAATATAGAGGCCGACGATCAGTACCTCCGCGATAGAATGAGGCAGATTGCCAGCTATTGTGCCGTACATCAAATGCCGTTGCTTTGTACAGAGGCAGGCGTAATAAAAGATGTAGATAATAAATACCGGAAAAGATACCTGAAAGCGCTTACCAATGCCTTTGAAGAATTTTATATTCATGCCGTTTTGTGGGAATACGATCAGCGTTTTGCTTTAGAGGGTGATAAGATATCTGTCCTTTCTGCCCTTAAAAAGTGGATTCGCAGGAGTAAGAAATACTAATGGGGAGACAGGAGGTAGGAGTCAGGAGATAGGAGGTAGGAGGTAGGAGTTAGGAGATAGGAGAATACAATTTTGTTTTAGGTAATAAGTTGTAGGTTTTATGTAGGAGACAGGAGTTAGGAGACAGGAGAATACACTTATTCTGAGTGGTGCTGAATACAAATTTTACCTTACACGAAGGTTTTTGGTCATTTGTTCTTCCAATAATTAAATCATTATTCAATTTTGAGCGAACTTCAGCTTATTGCAGAACTTAAAGATGGCAATCAACAAGCTTTTATTAAGCTGATTGATCTGTACAAGCATCTTGTTTTCAATACCGTGCTGAACATGGTTCAACAGTTCGAAGAAGCAGAGGACCTTACACAGGAAGTGTTTATACAAGTGTTTCAAAGCATTCAGCATTTCCGGGGCGACTCTAAATTGTCTACATGGTTGTATAGGATTGCCATTACGAAATGCCTCGATTGGCAACGTAAGAATAACGCCAAGAAAAGAATGAATTCAATGAAAAGTATTTTTGGATTAGACGGTCATCAGGATATTATCCCCGATTTTGTACATCCTGGTATTCAGCTTGCCAACAAAGAAAAAGCTACCATGCTGTTTAAGGCTTTAAAGCAGCTGCCAGAGAATCAAAGAATTGCATTTACACTTATTAAGGCCGATGGATTGAGCTATGAAGAAGTAAGCGAAATAATGCAGACTTCTATCAAATCGCTGGAAGGACTGATGCACCGCGCTAAAGAAAATCTTAGAAAGAGTTTAGAACAGTTTTATAAAAGTTAATTATACACCTCAGAATATGAACAAGAATATCAATCACCTCGTAAATGAAACGCTGGATAGTTTCGCCCACCTGCAAAAGGTAGCAGCACCTGATGGATTAAACGAGCGAATACTGCAAAGAATGAATCAGCCCAAAGGGAGCAAAGAAGTTTATTTATTTAGAAATGCACAATGGTTAATTGCTGCCCTCGTAATTGGCATTGTCTGTAATGTATACTTAGCCATTTCTTATAATAATAAAGGCGAAAGTAATGGTACTGAAACTTCTACCATATCGAGCTTTGAAAGCCATTTCCGATTGGAGACCACCACTAATTTGTATGAATAATTAATATTATAGTTATGAATAAGCAATGGATTATAGGGATAGTTGTTGTATTGATGCTGCTGAATGTAGCATCGATTGGCTTCTTCTGGTTTAAAAACGGCCCTAAAAATGAGGATCATAAACTACACGAAAAGCTTACCGATTTTGTAACACATCAACTTTCTCTGGATAGTACACAACAGGTACAATATCAGCAACTGCTGAAAGCCCACCACGAGGAAATGAGAGCAGAAGATAAAGTGCTACGCAAGGCTAAGGACGAATTGTTTGATCATATTAATGATGACCAATATGATTCTGTCAGTATTCAAAAATTAGCAGCTATTGTAGGTACAGAGGAAGCTAAAATGAATTTAATTACCCTGCATCATTTTTTACAATTAAAAGCCATCTGCAATAAGGAGCAACAGCAGAAGCTGGAATCTTTATTAAAGGATATATTGCATAGAATGAAAAACAGTCCGCCACCTCGCAGAAATGAAGGAGGCCCAGAAGGAAACAGACCACCGCCACGTCCTGAAAACCAAGAAGAGGGTAATCCATCACCTCCACCACCAAGAGAAGGAGAACAGGATGGACCACCACCGCCAAGACAGTAGGTTGAAAAAGATACTTGTTTGCATTCATTAGCAATTATAAATTTTTAATTATCAATTAGACTTTGGGCAGGCCTTTGGCCCCCGCTATCATTCCAATCTTTTTGCCACAAACATGTTCTAAATGCAACACCCAAAAGCAAAAAGGATTTTCCCTTCTATCGGTTTTGCAATACAAATACATCGCTCATCCCTTCTATACGCCCTAGTTATTCTAATTATTCATTATCAAATATCAATTTTCAATTTAAAAAGGCACCGCTCTTTGCAGAGCAGTGCCTTTTATGTTTTTGTATTTAGTTTTATTTAAGTCAACCCTTAGGGAATTTAGG
>CAIVPM010000427.1 GCA_903907815.1 uncultured Chitinophagaceae bacterium
GCAATGAGGTCTTCATTTTCGGGGTTCATAGCAAACTGTACATTACATCCTCCGGCAAAATTGCCTAGTGAACGCATCATCAGAATTGCCTGATTTCGCATCTCCTGATAGGCAGTATCGCTGAGTGTCATAGCAGGCGCTACGGTAATGCTATCACCGGTATGTACCCCCATTGGATCGAGGTTTTCAACGGTACAGATGATCACTACATTATCGTTCTTATCTCTTAGTAATTCCAGTTCAAATTCTTTCCATCCCAATACTGCTTTTTCTACCAGTACTTCGTGTATAGGAGAAGCTTCCAGTCCTCTTTTAAGGGCAGCATCCAGTTCGCTTTTATCATGAACAAAACCACCGCCTGTTCCACCTAATGTAAAGGACGGACGGATAACCAATGGAAACCCAATCTGCTGTGCAAACTCTTTACCTTCCAGAAAACTATTGGCTACATGGCTTGGTGCCACTTTGATACCAATACGCCCCATCAACTGACGGAACTTATCTCTGTCTTCGGCAGTATCGATTGCTGCTACATCTACCCCTATTAATCTGCAATTATATTTTTCCCAGATACCCAGTTCTTCTGCTTCTTTACAAAGGTTCAAAGCAGTTTGTCCCCCCATGGTTGGCAGGATAGCATCTATCTGATTTTCCTGTAATATCTGTTCAATACTTTCAACATTTAAAGGAAGTAAATACACTTTATCTGCCATCATAGGATCGGTCATGATGGAAGCGGGATTACTATTAATCAGTATTACTTTAATACCTTCTTCCCTTAAACTTCTTGCAGCTTGAGAACCTGAATAGTCAAACTCGCAGGCTTGACCAATAATAATAGGACCGGAGCCTATTATCAGTACGGAATGTATGGAACTGTCTATTGGCATGGCTATATATGTTGCGCAAATGTAATGGGCTGCAATGATTAATTCGAAAATAAAATCCCGATTAGAATTTATTTAAAGATATTTGCTACAATTGCATTCTGTTAGTTTATCATTCATGATTTTATTACGCCATAAAAAATTTCTTCAAACAGTTTTCCTGTACAGCATTACAGCCTTTGGCGGTCCACAGGGACATTATGGTATGATGCTGAAGGCTTTTGTGCATAAACGGAAGGATATTACAGAGGAAGAACTGATAGATTATGTAAGCTTCTGCAATATGCTGCCTGGCGCATCTTCGACACAAACGCTTACCCTTATTGGATTTAAAAGAGGGGGTATTCCGTTGGCACTACTTACCTTACTGATATGGATATTGCCTGCCTGTACTATTATGGCTTCTATCTCTTTTCTGCTGGATTATTTCGACGATAGAAATATTCAGTTCAACATGTTTAGTCTGATACAACCAATGGCTATAGGGTTCCTGCTTTTTTCCTCTACCCGACTGCTGAAGATATCTGTTACCAATACTATTACTACTGTCATAATGATAGTAGCCGGAATCTGTACTGTTCTGTTGTTTAAATCACCGTGGATTTTTCCGGTAATGATTGTATTGGGTGGTGTGGTAACTAATTTCAGTAAGAAGAGAATTCCTCAGAAAGAACAGATCCGTAAGAAGATTAACTGGAATAATATTTTCATTTTCCTCTTACTGTTTGCAATAGCAGGATACCTATCGGAAACAGCTACCAGGTACAACTGGAAGTATCGAAAAGAAATGAATCTTTTTGAGAATAATTATCGTTTTGGGAGTCTGGTATTTGGTGGTGGTGATGTGCTATTACCCATGATGTACGAACAGTATGTGGTTCGTCCACAATCGCCCAGAATACTTACTACAAAGAGAGAAGTATTGCAGATAAAGAAGTCTGACTTTCTGACGGGATCAGGAATACTGAGAGCAATACCCGGACCTGTATTTTCGATTGGAGCCTTTACCGGTGGTATGGTTTTGCGGGAAGAAAATTCTGTTGCATTGCAATTACTGGGCTGTGTACTGGGAGCCATTGGAATATTTTTGCCTAGTGCTTTATTGGTCCTTTTCTTTTTTCCTGTCTGGAATAATTTAAAGAAATATGCTGTTGTTTATCGTTCGCTGGAAGGTATTAATGCCAGCATTGTAGGGGTAATGTGTGGAGCAACATTTTATCTGTCAAAAGATATTATTATGAATGCTACCAATACGGAAGCTATAATAAAGATAGCCGCTATTTTGTCTTCCTTTTTATTCCTTAGATACACTAAAATACTCTCTCCGGTTCTGGTATTGATATTTCTTATTTTGGGGTTGTTGATGTAGGGGTAAATATGTTGCTGATTGCCAGTTACAGGTTACTGGTTGCTAGTTTATTTGTATTACTGGAAACTAGCAACCAGCAACTTAATAACAGTATATATTTATTTTAAACGCTACGCATTTATTA
>CAIVPM010000428.1 GCA_903907815.1 uncultured Chitinophagaceae bacterium
CCTTGCCCTGCTGTATTTACTCCTTACTGTATTAATATTTAGTTGCATCATCTCCGCTATTTCTGAAGCGCTATATCCTTCTATGGCTACAAGGTTAAAAATGGTCTGGTATCCTATGGGCAACTTTCGGATGGTTTCTATCAGCTCTTTTGTATCCAATGCTATTTCCGGATGCTCCTCTGATACTGGATGAAGCGTAACTTCTTCCAGCATCATTTCTTTTTTATATCGCTGGTGTTTTTCCAGATAAGAAAGCGCTGTATTAATCATTATTCGCCTTATCCATCCACCCAGATTACCCTTTTCTTTAAACTGATCCAGCTTGGTAAAAACTTTTATAAATCCATCCTGCAATACATCTTCAGCATCTTCCAGGCTCTTAGTATATCGATAGCAAATACCCAACATTGTCGGGGCAAATGCTGCATACAACAGCTTTTGTGCATCCCGGCTTCCTTTAAGGCATTCTTTTATCAATATTTTTTCTTCCATTCTTTACATCTATACTGACACAAGATAAATTCATTTCATTGCAAATAGATTAAAAATATTTCCCTTTTCTTTTTAAAAGGGTCAATTAAGCTGTTTGATTTAGTGTTATCCCTATTAATAGTATGCGTGAAAAACGCTTGTATAATGAGCATGACTGTGGATTGAGCGAGCGACAGGGATAGGAACGGCATCCTTTTTTTGCTCCCTAATTATCCTATGAAATGAAACCTGATTCAGGGCAAAAAAAGATACAGTGGATAGCCCGGCACGAAGTGGGCGCCATAATAAAACATTTAAACAGCTTCTTAAAGTATAAAAAAAGTTCCTGCCAGCGTTAGCCAACAGGAACCTTTATAAAGTGTTTTAAATATACTACCAGATATTTACTCTCAAACTATCTGCACGATACATTTTATCGCCTTTCTTCACGCCAAAAGCTTCGTAAAATTCAGGTACATTTACTACTGGTCCGTTTACACGCTCTTTAGCAGGAGCATGAACGTTTGTTTTAACTTGTGACGCCAGCTTTTCTTTACGCTCATGATACATCCAGCTATAAGCATAGCCTAAGAAATATCTTTGTACAGGCGTATAACCATGAATCTTTTCTCCTTTTTTGTATGCCTCTGTTTTCTTAAAGGCATCTAATCCCAGTAAAATACCACCCAGATCGGCAATGTTTTCTCCCTGTGTTGCCTCTCCATTTACATGTAAAGTATCTACCGGAATAAATTCATTAAACTGATGGATAATATTAGCTGCTCTTTTTACAAACTGAGCGGAATCGTTAGGCTGCCACCAACCATGTAAATTACCTTTTTCATCGTACTGACGACCCTGATCATCAAAGCCATGGGTAATTTCGTGACCAATGGTAGATGCTGCTGCATAACCATATACAAAAGCATCATCCAAATCTTCGTCTTTCATGCCCGGCACTGCAAACATACCTGCTGGTAATACAATCTCGTTATTGGAAGGATTATAGTATGCATTATAGGTCTGCGGACTCATATCCCACTCGGTTCTATCTACTGGTTTACCCAGTTTATTAATGTTGTAATTAAACCACCATTCGTTGGCATTCATCATATTGGTAACGTAAGCCGTATTTTCAATCTTCATAGCACTGAAGTCTTTCCATTTATCGGGATAACCAACTTTTTTGGTAATGCTATTTAATTTGTCAATTGCTTTCTTCTTGGTTTCATCGCTCATCCAGGCAAGATTTTTAATCCTGTCTTTATACGCATCTCTGATGGCTTCTACTAAATCGCTGTAACGTTTCTTCGCTTTTTCGTTGAAGTATTCTTTTACAAATAATTGTCCAAGTGCTTCACCCATTACCGATTGTTCAGCATCTAAAACTCTCTTCCATCTTGGTCTTGGTTTTTCAACTCCACTAATGGTTTTACGATAATTAAAGAAGTTATTAAAAGTAGTCTGATCCAGGTAAGAAGCATTCTCCATAATAGCATGAGCAGTCATATAGTTTTTCCATGCATCAATAGAGGAAGTTTTTAATTCTGCATTCAAAGCGGTTAAGAATTCAGGCTGACCAACAATTACAGAATCTACTTTACTTACACCCATTATCTGCAGGTAGTTGGTCCAATCGAAATCAGGCATAAGTTTCTGTAAAGAATCTTTATTTAATTTATTGTAGTTTAAATAAGGATCTCTTAAGTCTGCTAATTTTCTGGAAACTTTGGCAAGATGCTCTTCAAGTGTATAAACAAGTTCGCTATATTTCTTAGCAGTAGCAGGATCTTTTATTACTTGTTTTAAAGTAATAAAGAGATATTTTTTATAAGCATTTCTAACAGATACTGTTTTTGAATCTGTATCAAAATAATAATCTCTGCTTGGCATACCTAATCCACCCTGTGAAATAATAAAAGCCATTTGATCACTGTTCTTATCATCCTGAGCTATATAATTACTGAATAAAACATCAACACCTTTTTTATGTAAAATAGCAGAAACCCTAATAAGGTCGTTGATAGAATTTATAGCATTAATTTCTTTAAAAATAGGATTAAGAGGACTAATACCCTGATGATTTATAGCAGCTGTATCCATACCTGATTTCCAAAAATCACTTATTTTTTGTCCAACAGTCCCAGGAGTGTTTTTAGATACAATTGCATTCTTATTAATTTTTTTAAGTCTGCTGTATATTTCATTATCTACCAGGTTGCCTATTCCCCATGCAGCCTCTTCTTTAGGAATGGGATTGTTTTTAAACCATCCGTTGTTGGCATACATAAAGAAATCCTCCGAAGCTTTGATAGTGTAATCGATATTTGCCACTAAAAAATCTTTCTGTTTACTTTTTGGCTTTGGATCGGTAAAAGCAAAAAGCGCTGGTAGTAAAAAAGGAATTAATATTTTTCTCATAACAATCATTTAAGCTGCCAAACTAACAGAAAAGATTGTTATGAGAAAACATTTTTGATAATCGGAGATTATTTTCCCAGAATAATAGTCATTCCAACATTTAAATTCTGCAGAATTTGAGTAGGAAGCTGAATATAAGTATTTAAGCTATTTTGAGTAGAGGTTGTACTGTAATATTTATTTTCATTATGACTGTAAACTATATTAAAAAGATTTCTCAAAGAAGTCTCTAAATATATTTTTTTTGATGCTTTGTAAGAAATACCAGGGAATAAATTCAGACTTATATCGTATCCTTTTGAAGAATTTATGGTTAATTCGCTGTTTCCATAGTTAAAACCTAGTCCAGCCTGTCCAAAACAATAAAAATTAGTTATTATAGGGTAATATTTTCTTTCAAAAACACCAATATAAAGATTTCGGCTCTGATAACTGTTACTAGCATTATTAAATACGGTAATATTTTTACTATCAGAATAAGAAAAAGACGCAGTTACACCCCAAAAGGTATTTTCTTTGAAGCACTTTCCATAAGAAACGCCAAAATTGAATCCATTGGAAGTGGTTGAACTATTGTAATTCGTATTTGTGTCAATATTTTTGGTATCAGAATAATTGTAGCCAATGCTACCACCAATCATCGTAGATCCTTTTGTAATCTGTGCTTTACTAACGGTAATAATGCAGCATGCTGCTGCCAGGAGAAGAAGTTGTTTCATGATTTTTTAAAATTTAGAACTCAAATATAATAGAAACAACAATTCAATTATCTCAACATAGTGGAATTATTTCCCGAAAGCCCTGATATTACTGCTGAAGATTTTAACTGCAATAGCTAAAAGAATAACACCAAAGAATTTTCTTACGGCAATCAGTCCACCTCTTCCCAGAAACTTTTCTACCATTTTTAAAGATTTAAGGGTAGCATATATTATTACCAGATTGATAAGGATGCCTACTAAGATTACTAATTCATCGTAGTTAGCTTTCAAACTCATAACAGTGGTAAGTGTACCACTACCTGCAATCACCGGAAAAGCAATAGGTACCAATGTGCCGGAATGAGCGTCTTTATCGCTTTTAAATATTTCGTGACCCAGTACCATTTCTAAACCTAAGAGAAAGATTACTATAGAACCACCAACGGCAAAGGAGCGAATATCTACGCCTAAAATATTTAATAAGTTCTTACCAAAGAAAAGGAAGACAATCATCAGTAAACCCGATACCAGGGTAGCTTTTGTTGCTTTAATACCGCCCATCTTTTCTTTCAGACTAATGAGCAAAGGAATAGAGCCTACTATATCAATTACGGCAAAAAGGGTAAAGGAAACGGTTAACAACTGATCGATCGTAAAGCTTTGCATAGTATTCTACTTTTGGCATGCAAAGGTTAATCCTAAAATTCGAAAAAGGAGGGATTAACTGTTAATATGGTTTTCGAGAATGGTAATAGAAACAAAAATTAATAAAAAAGATTTGTCCAATTCATCAGGAACGCTAATTTCGCACCCCTAAACAATATTGTTAAGCCTGTAAATTTCTATTTAAAATGGCAGTTAAAATCAGATTACAAAGACACGGAAGTAAAAAACGTCCTTTCTACTTCATCGTAGTAGCAGACGCCCGTGCACCTAGAGATGGTAAGTTTATCCAAAAGTTAGGTACTTACAATCCTTTGACAGTTCCGGCAACCATTCAGTTGGATCGCCAAAAAGCTCTTGATTGGTTACATAAAGGAGCTGAGCCAACCGATACTGTTCGTCGTATCCTTTCGTTTAAGGGAGTATTGTACTTAAAGCACTTGTTGCGTGGGGTTAAACTTGGTTTATTCGACGATGCTGCAGCAATGGTTAAGTTCCAGCAATGGCACGAAGAGCATGAAGCAAAATCTAAGCAACGTTCTGATGACCACAGAAAGATCGTTAAGACAAGGAATACTTACGTTCCGCCTGTAAGAGAAGTTAAAGTAGAAGAAGCTGCTCCTGCAGTGGAAGATACTACTTCTGAAGAAGCAAGCGAAGCATAAAATACTTCACCACAACTCTTTAAAATCCCGGACTCGTTCGGGATTTTTTTATGTATATAATCTCAGCTATGGAACAACTCATTCACATTGGAAAAGTAGTAGCTACTTTTGGATTAACAGGACAGGTAGTTATTACCCATGTACTTTCTAAGAAAGTTACTTTTAAAAGTCAGGAAGCTATATTTATTGAAGTAACTAAAGGCAAGCCTGTTCCCTTCTTTGTAGAAAGTTGTGTAACTAAAAACACCGAAGAGCTAACCCTTAAACTGGAAGATGTTTCCAGCAGAGAAAGCGCCATCCGATTGATTAGTAAAAATGTATGGATCAACGAATCGGAGTTTGTAAAACATGTAGATAAGAATGCGCCTATTGCGTTGATTGGTTATACCATTTTTGATGAGGAGAACGAAAAGGTATTGGGAACCATTGCTGAAATGATTGAGCAACCTCACCAGCTTTTAGCCAAAATATATATTGACAATAAAGAGGTATTGATTCCTTTGAATGAATCTACCTTACTGGAAATTAATCGTAAAAAGAAAGAAGTTCTGGTGGATTTACCCGAGGGATTGCTGGATGTTTATTTGAAGTAGAGAAATCCAGGCACAAAGGCAACAAGGCACATAGGCACTAAGAAATACAAATACAAGGCTGAAAGGAAAGTTGAAGTATTATTATTTACTTCTTGATTTCTTATATAAGTTTATGGCTATCATCAGGATGGCTATAAAGGCAAAGAGCCCTACAATTCCCCATACAAAACTGAGGCTTTGTTTTACTACTACCAGCATTACGATGGCTATCAGAAAAACAGTTGCAACCTCGTTCCATATTCTTAATTGCTGAGAAGAATATTTAAAGTCATCCCTCATCTGTTGCTTGAAAATAACATGTAGCGATAAATGATAAACATAAAGTAAGACTACAAAACAAAGCTTTATGAGCAACCATAAACGGTCTTCGTTTAATAAGCCTGAATACCATTTATAATCGGGATGAAATAATACCGTTAAACCAAATATCAAAGTAATAATTGCGGAAGGCCAGGTGATGCCATACCACAATCTCTTGATCATTATTTTAAACTGATTACGAAGTATACTACACTCTTCAGGCGACTTTTCTCCTGCCTCTACATTATAAATAAATAAGCGCGGCATATAGAATAATCCTGCAAACCAGGTAACTACAAATATGATGTGAAGCGCTTTAAAATAATTATAGGCCATAATACAGTGGTATGTTTTATATTGCAAGTTACTGGTTACCAGTGACCGGTAACTTGCAACAAGAAAAACTATTTTGTTTCTATCTCTTTTACGTTTCCTGTTCTCTTCAATACTCCCCAGTGTTGTAACTCTCCTTTCAATGCTCTTTTAATAGCACGGAACAGCACCACAATCATTAACCAACGATAAATAATTCTTTGCGGAATTATCCAGACCAGTTTGCCAGGTTTCTCTTTTTCTAAAGCAAATGTAACTGAAGCTATCAATACATCTACGGCAGTAAATATCAGATAATAAATTCCAATCTTTTCTGCATTATCCGATAATAAACCTATAATCATCAGCACATCGGCTAACGGTGTAAACAATGGAATAAAGTACTTGAACAATAACAAATCAGGGAGAGCTACCCAGCCTAATGATTTATACTGATTATTGAATAAAGCATCTTTATGTTTCCAGAATGTTTGCATTACACCAAAGCTCCAGCGGAAACGTTGTTTCATAAACTGTCTTACCGATTCTGGCACTTCGGTCATAGCAACTGCATGTGGCTCGTTGGCTATAATATATCCTTCACGCAGAATTCTGATACTCAAGTCGCAATCTTCTGCTAATGTATCGGTCGTAAATCCGCCTGCTTTTTCCAGCGCTTCTTTTCTAAAGGCACCAATTGCACCCGGTACTACAGTAATAGCATTGAGATAAGCGAATGCTTTTCTATCGAAGTTCTGACTGATAGTATATTCCAGACTCTGCCACTTAGTAATAATATTTACCTCATTACCAGCTTTCACTACTCCGGCAACAGCACCTACTGAAGGATTGTAGAAATGACGCATCATTTTGCTGATAGCATCTGGCAATAACTTAGTATCGGCATCAATACAAACTACAAATTCGGAAGCGGTTTGTTCAATACCAAAATTTAAAGCAGAAGATTTACCGCCATTTGGTTTGGTAAATACCTGAACCAACGGATTGTCTTTAAAGGAAGCTAATACATTGGCATAGGTATTATCCTTACTACCGTCATCTACAAAAATTACCTCAAAAGAAGGATAATCGCAACGCAATAGATTATGCATTGAATTAACTGCATTTACCTCTTCGTTATAGGCTGGAACGATGATAGAAACCTTTGGTAAAAGTGCCCGATCTACCGTAGGGAAGATTAATTTCTTTTCCTTGTTCTTTTGTTTAATAGCCAGCGTAGTAATTGCTATTAACCTTAAAAAGCCCATAGCTATAAATACCAGGAATAAGGAGTTAAGCAAGGTGCCTCCCATATAGCCAGCTTCGGCAATAAAATAATTAAACTGCAATAAGGTATAGCCACTGCCCTTAGGCACAGGTGGCATCAGATCCTCGGGTTTCTTTCCTAATAAATCTGCTACAGTTGTGAAGGTATAACCCTTACTCTGGAAGTAACGGATAATCATACCGGTAGCCAATACAGTTGATTTTCTGTCTGTACCACCAGCATCATGTAACAGGATGATATTAGCAGTATCATTATCTGCAAGATGTTTATTAAAGATGGTCAGTACTCTATTAAAAATGGTATCCTGATTAAAGTTGGGTATCTCATCTTTCTGCCAGTCTTCCGGATCAATACTTTCTCCTACGGTAATATAATTCCGTTGGCGACTAAGAGCAATTGGCACCATTTCCTCCGACTTTTCCGGATCGCTATCTGCATTAAAAGGCGCGCGGAACATAACGGTACTTTTACCGGTAATGCACTCTATTAATAATCTGGTAGCATCCATTTCCAGTAAGGCTCTATTAGGACTTACCTCGGCAATATTGGGATGAGTAAAAGTATGATTGCCTATTTCATGCCCTTCCCGCATAATTCTTTTTATCAAAGGGATATTACGTTCGGCCTGTATACCTACCACAAAGAAAGCAGCAGGAACATGATAATAAGCAAGGGTGTCCAGAATTTCTTTTGTATATACAGGATCAGGACCATCATCAAAGGTTAGTACCAGTTTTCTATTGGTGTTTTTACCCCACTTTTTAACAATATAAGTTGATGGAAGTTTGTCGTAAGTCTCTTCTGTAATCAACATATCTTCATAATCCACCTGAGGTGTAATATGACCTGGAGTAGGGGTAGCAATCATTTCGAGTATTTCCCCTTCACCAATAAAATCGGGAGCAGTAGTGCTCGAAACATTACTAAACTCTTTAAAGTCAAAGCTCTTTAAAAAGCCTTTCGTCATGGGTTTATCATAGAAATCCCATAGTCTGTTGTCTTCAGCTCCAAGGTGCCAAAGAGCTGTTCCAGCCAATCCATATTCTGTAACAAAACGAAGTGTATTGAAATTGGTAGCAGCATCTACAAAATGTACTTCATGTAAATGATCCTTACCATCATAATACTGGTAGTGTAAATTATAGGTATCATTATCAAAATCAACAATACCATCACTCTCTCTTGCTGTAGCCAATGCTTCCTGATAAGTTACTTTTTCTACGGTATCCTTACTCCAGTCGAAACCATAAGCTGCAATATTCAATACTACTTTTGATGGCGTAACTTTTTTACAGAGGTTTCCTACTGCAGCTTCTATCCATTTCTGACTACAGATTGGGCCGGCCTTTGTTGACTCTGAATGTTCATCATAAGCCATCAGAAAGATATAGTCGTTATACTTGGATAGTTCTGTATAATTATAATCTTCATTGAAAGGCATTACGTTTTGAGTAACCAGTAATCCTTCAGCATGCAAACGGGTGTATAGGTCTTTCTGAAACTTACTTAAGTTCTCGTTCTTAGCTTCTTCCAGTTCCTCGAAATCGACATTTATACCAGAGAAGTTGTTTTGTTTCAATAATCTGATGATATCATCTATCAGTCTATTTTGTTTGGCTGGAGAGTTCAGTATTCTGTGCAAAGAAGCACCATTAAATTTATCCTTATAGTAGTTGGACAACATTGGCATCACTTTTACGCCAGAAGCTTTTATAAGATTAAAAGCCCGGTCATCCATTTTGGAGTACAAAGTATCAGCAGCAGGGTCAATAAAGAACCACTCTGGTATTACCAGATTCAGTTTAGAGATATTTTTCTTTAAGGATGTAAAAGACTGGTTGTACCATGTTACGTAGAAGCCGGCTCTTATACCCAGACTATCACTGAAGATTGAAGTAGATGACAGATTGAGTACACTATCTTTTTGTCCGCAGCCCTTACCTTTCTTCCAGATATCCTGAATCTGACTTCTGAAACCACGGTACTGTCTGCCCATTGCACTTTCGCGATAAGCAGGTATACTATCAGAAAGTACCTTCTTTATAGCCCTGCTTTCTAATGGAATAGATGGAGAGTAAGTGTTTTTTAATGCTACAAACACTACCACTATTGCCAGCGCCAGAAATAATAAAAGAAATCGTCCTACCCACTTAAACCGAAGCCAGCGATTGGAATTGCCAGACTGAAATATTTGAGACTTTGTATTGATACTCATAATTGTTAGATACTGCAAACATCATGCAAAGTATTATTAACGCAATACTTTTTTACTATATTTTAAGAACTTATCTTAAATCCACATCCTTTTTATACTGTTTCGGGTCTTACACTTACTTTTGAAGCCTTATTGATAGTTACATAAACAATGATTAAACAAATACCTAATTTACTTACGCTCCTCAATTTGTTCTTTGGCTGCATGGCTATTACCGCAGCAATGCAACATGGTGCCACACTTTCTTACGATGTAAATACTGGTCAGCAGGTGCTGGTAATACCAGAAAAGATTGTTTATGCCTCTTTATTTATCGGTATTGCTGCAGTGATCGATTTTCTGGATGGGTTTGTTGCCCGTTTATTTGGCGCAAGTTCTGAACTGGGAAAACAACTGGATAGCCTTTCCGATGTAGTTAGCTTTGGAGTAGCACCAGGCATTATTTTATATCAGTTTTTACAAATGGCCATAGCGCATCACGATAATGGTCTTGATGCAAGTACCCTTTGGTTATTGCCTGCCTTTATCATTCCTTGTGCTGGAGCATACCGTCTTGGTCGTTTTAATATTGATACCGAACAATCTAAAATATTTAAAGGAGTTCCTATCCCTGCAGCAGGATTGGTGGTTGCTTCTTTTCCGTTGATTTACTGGTATAGTAATACAACGGCTCTTAATACTATTTTACTAAACGAATGGTTCTGGTATGCAGTAATATTCATCATCAGTTACTTGATGGTTTGTACACTTCCTATGAAAGCCTTGAAGTTTTCTGGAATTTCGGTAAAAGTATTATTGCCTTTTATTATCATTGCAGCTGTGGCAATAGTAGCAGCAATATTAGTAGGCTGGCTGGCCGTTCCTTTGGCCTTCCTGACCTATGTAATTGTTTCACTCATTTTTAAATAACCATCATACATACTAATTATCATGACTTATAACGTACAGATTAAAGTAATGCCTTTAAAAGATTTACTGGATCCTCAGGGTAAAGCTGTTTTGGGTGGATTGAAAAACTTAGGACTTACACAGATTGCTGATGTAAGAATTGGTAAACATATTACGCTGCAGATTGATGCTCCATCGGAAGATGCTGCAAGAGCTATTGCAGACGAAGCTGCAAAAAAAGTATTATCCAATGCAGTAATGGAATTCTACGAAATAGAGTTCATCAACTAATTACGCTTTCTTAGTTACACTTGTATTGAATTATTAATTCATAATTACTAATTCATAATTACTAATTCTATGCTGTATTTAGTTCCTACTCCATTGGGCAATCTTAAAGATTTCACGTATCGTGCTGTAGAGGTATTGCAAAGTGTAGAGGTAATTCTTTGCGAGGATACCCGCACCTCTTCCAAGTTATTGAATCATTACGGAATTCAAAAGCCTCTTTCGCCTTATCATCAGCATAACGAGCATAAAATTGTAGAGCACCTTATACAACAACTTTCTACGGGCAAAACCATGGCATTAATTACCGATGCCGGTACTCCAGGTATTAGCGATCCTGCTTTTCTGCTGGTACGTGCCTGTATAAAAGCCAATGTAAAAGTAGAATGCCTTCCTGGTGCTACTGCCTTTGTGCCTGCATTGGTCAATAGTGGACTAACTACCAACAGCTTTGTGTTTGAAGGATTTCTTCCACTGAAAAAAGGAAGAATGACGAAGCTTAAACAACTGACTTCCGAAAAGAGAACGATCATATTATACGAAAGTCCTATGCGACTGGTGAAGACACTCGATGAACTGGCAAGCTATTTTGGCGCAGACAGACAATGCTGCGTATCGAGAGAGTTAACCAAGATGTTCGAAGAAAACTATCGTGGAAGCCTTAAAGAAGTAGCAGATTATTTCCGTCAGAAGACCGTAAAAGGAGAAATAGTACTGGTAGTAGAAGGAAATCCGCTGAAGTTAAAAGACATAGAAGAAGAGGGGGACTAATTAGCTAATTAGCTGATGTGATAATGTGCTAATGAATACAAATACATATTTAGCTATTTATCTTTACTGCCTTACTGTATTTTGTATATACTTTGTGCCTTGTTGCCTTTGTGCCTCGTTGCCTACCTCCTAAAATTTTAAACAATGACTAACACCAAACAAATCTGGATAAATTTTGTACAGCAATTGCAGGATGCTATTTGTGCTGCCTTGGAGCAATGCGATGGTAAAGCTACCTTTAAAGAAGATAAATGGGAGCGCCCCGAAGGTGGTGGTGGTAAAACAAGGGTGATTGCCAATGGAAATGTTTTTGAAAAGGGAGGTGTAAATACCTCCATTGTTTTTGGCGAGGTTACGCCCCTCATGCGTCAGCAGTTAAAGATTGACGGCCATTCATGGTTTGCCTGCGGACTTAGTCTGGTTATACATCCTATCAATCCTTTTGTGCCAACAGTTCACTGCAATTACCGCATGTTTGAATTGTACAACGAAGCTGGCGAGGTAATGGATAGATGGTTTGGTGGCGGTACCGATCTTACCCCTTATTACCTGATAGACGAAGATGCTATTCATTTCCATCAGACCTATAAGGATGCCTGCGATAAAAGCGATCCTTCTTTTTTCCCTTCTTTTAAAAAGCATTGCGACGATTATTTTGTAAATACCCATCGGGGCAACGAGCGCAGGGGTATTGGTGGTATATTTTACGATTATCAGCGAGTAGGCGATAATAAGCCTGTGGAGTTCTGGATAAATCTGGCAAAAGATTGTGGCTATGCATTTATGGATGCTTATGTGCCCATCGTAGAAAAAAGGAAGCATACGCCGTATAATGATGCCCATAAACACTGGCAGGAAATAAGAAGAGGGCGCTATGTAGAGTTTAATCTGGTGCACGATAGAGGAACCATCTTTGGTCTTAAAACCAATGGCCGTATCGAAAGCATATTAATGAGTCTTCCCCCTACCGTTCGCTTCGAATATAATTATCAGCCCATAGCCGGTAGCGAAGAGGATAAGCTGTTGCAAGCATGTTTGCAGCCTAAGGAATGGGTGTAGAAAATAAAAGTGGTTACTTTATGAAAACAGTATATTTATTATTTATTCTTTCTATACTATATAGTTGTAAAGGCGGCGAAGTTTCTGTACCTATTGCAAGTTTCTATGATCCACAGCCTATTGGTGTAAAAAATATTTCTACTTTTCCTAAAAGCATTCAAGGAGATTATACCGATTCTGCTAAAAGTTGCATTATTACAATCAATGATAGTTCAATATTCAAAACAATTGATTATTCTATCACTGGTCCTAAAGACAGCCTTGATAGTTTCTTTGTTATAAAAGAAAATAAACTTATAGATACAAGAGGAGATGGTGATACAACAAAAATCATCCTTAATGGAAATAATATTACTATTCCCATTTACTCTACAGACACAATGTTTAAGTTATATAGAAATGTAATTTTAAAAAAGTATAAAGGCTATTATTTTATTAATGAGCCTTCAGACGTACACTCCTGGGTAGTAAATAAGGTTTATTTATCAAAAGGAATACTTAGGATTGGGGGGCTTTATGATTCTACAGAAATAACTAAACTTAAAACTATTACACAAACAGCGGCAGATACTATTAGTACCCCATTTAAACTAACTAAAAAACAATTCAAGCATTTTATAAAACAAGGCGGTTTCGAGGGTGAGCAAAAGTATTATAAGATTAAAAAACAATAGTATTTTGGGCGTTCCGCAAGCGGCCGTTGCAGCTTTTCCTATCTTTCCTACCACTATGGCTGCATCAAAATATTAGTAGGTTCAAGGGTGGTAGGAAAGGATTCTCCTGCTGCAACTAACGCAAAGACAAATACATTGCACCAAATGCTACTTCCTTTTGAATGTTATAAAATACTTGGATGCATATAAAATTGGTTTTTAGTCTACAAAAAATGCTTGGGTACATATAAAATTGGTTTTTAGTCTATAAAAAATATTTGGGTACATATAAAATTGATTTTTAGTCCACAAAAAATACTTGGGTACGTATAAAATTGATTTTTGGTCTACA
>CAIVPM010000429.1 GCA_903907815.1 uncultured Chitinophagaceae bacterium
CTGACTAAAGATAGGCTGTCCGGTAAAAAATGTACTTTTGCTCATTGGAAATTTTTTTGTGTCGTAACTCAAAAATAACCATGAGGGAGGACTTCGGTTCTCCTTTTTTATTGAAAGTGCTCAATTTTTAACCGGACGCCAATGATTTGATAATGTGCTAATGAATACAAAAAATACAAAAGTGATAATAGTATAAAAGGCTGATGTGATTAATACATAATAAGAAGTCCCCGATTGTTTTTTACTCTCGGGGACTTCTTATTATAATTAAGTGTATAATTCACTACTCACGAAACTCACGATTCACGATGAGTTGTATTACTTCATATAATACTGTCCTGGAGTCATTTTAAATACCCTGCTTTGCTGAAATGCTTTAAAGCTATTTGCTTGTTTATCATTTGCATTTACCCATAAGTCATAAGCAGCAACATCGGCAGCAGCACCAAATATCCATTGATTATAGGCATCAAAGAATCCTTCTTTCAACATAAACTGTAAGTTATCAAACAAACGAAAAGGATACTTTAAATTGTTTTTAGTGGAGAACCAATCCAACACAAATCTGGTACGGATAGCCATCAATTGATTTGGTGTAATACCTTCTGCAGCCATAGTAACTGTTCTCGTTAATGTTTCTAATACGGAACGCTCGAACAAGGTTGTTTTTTTAACTTGTAATGCTTTGTAAACTTCACCGTTCAGATACAATTTTTTATACGCATCAAACAATGCAGCCTTTACATCAGCTGTTCTTGTAGTATAACTTTCAAGGTTTATAAATACTTCGCCATAAATTAATATAGGAAATACGTTTTCTCCTTTATTAAAATAATACATGGTTGCATTGTAATAATTACTTGAAAAATTAGGATCTACTTCTATTCCTTTTTCCCAGATTTCAATTGCCCCATTCAAGTCTTTATTCATGGCTAACAACTCGCCATATTCATTATATAAAATTCCACTCTTAGGAAATTTTTTTATCCCCTTTTTATATAATTTAGTACACTCTTTATATTCAGCTATAGCCTTATAAGTCATACCAAGAATCTGAAATATTTCTTCATCAGATTCTGTACGGTCTATCAATTTTTTACCTAACTCCATCGAATTACCATAATCTTTTTTTAGATAGAAAAGGTAGGTAGCGTCCTTCTGCATACTAAAGTTATTAGGGTCTTTTTGCAGTGCAGTATTCAATACTAATGAAGCATTATCAAAATCACCTTCCCGCATAAATTTCTTTGCAGTCTCATATAATTCTTTAGCAGTCTGGTTTTGCGCAAACCCATTAATGCCAATCATTAAAGCAAATATTAATAGAATCTTTTTCATATTAAATCTATTATTCATTAATAAGATGGGTTAATAAACCATCTCTTAATTTAGGTTCAAACCAGGTACTCTTTGGAGGCATCACATTGCCACTATCTGCAATATTAAATAACTGATCAATGCTTACAGGATACAAACTAAATGCCAGTTTCATTTCGCCATTGTTTACACGTTTTTCCAGTTCTCCCAATCCTCTTATTCCTCCTACAAAATCGATACGGGTATCCGTACGTTGATCTTTAATACCCAGTAATTTGTCCAGAATATTATTCTGTAAAATGGTTACATCAAGCACCCCTATTTCATCGGTTGTATAAGTACCTTCTTTAGAAGTTAACTTGTACCAGTTATGATTTATAAACAAACCAAACTCGTGTAAGGCCTGCGGTTTAAATGCTTGATTTCCTATTTTTTCAACAGCGAAATCCTGCTGTAATGCTTCTATAAATTCTTCTTCAGTCAGGCCATTTAAATCCTTAATTACCCTGTTATAATCCAATATCGCTAATTGATTGGAAGGAAATAAAGTAGTCAGAAAGTACTTAGATGATTCGGTAACATTTGCACCCAAGCTATTCTTTACTTTAGCTGCAGATGCAGCTCTATGATGACCATCTGCAATATAAGTACAAGGCACCTTAGCATCAAAAATGTCAGATATAGATTGTATTACTTCACTATCACTTATTACCCAGATAGTATGCTGTATATTATCTTCTGCAATAAAATCGTAAGCAGGAGATTTTACACTCTTCCAGTTATTAATTATAGTATCAATTTCAGTGTTGTTTCTATAAGCAAGAAATACATTACCTGTCTGAGCAAAAGTTATTTTAATATGATTTATTCTATCTTGTTCTTTTTCAGGACGAGTAAATTCATGCTTCTTAATGATATCTTTTTCATAATCATCCACACTACTTACCGCCACTAATCCTGTCTGACTTCTGCCATCCATTATCAATTGATAAATGTAGTAACAAGGTTTGCTTTCCTGAAACAATACTTCTCTTTTAATAAAGGCATCCAAGTTATCTTTTGCCTGCTGATATACCAATGGAGAATAGTGATCTACATCTTCTTTTAAATCTATCTCACTCTTGGTAATATGTAAGAAAGAATAAGGGTTTCCCTGCGCCTCTATTTTCGCTTCTGTACTGTTCAATACATCGTATGGACGACTTGCTACCTGTTTAGTAAACTGTGGCTGTGGTCTTAACGCTTTAAATGGTCTTATTGTACTCATTAATTAATCTTAATCTATGTTTATTATCTTTTTTTATTACCCGTTATTAGCAGCAAATTCTTTCATCAGATTGCAGATGGCTTTTACACTTTCCAATGCCAGTGCATTATACATACTTACTCTAATACCACCTACTGTTCTGTATCCTTTTACACCTACCATTCCATTTTCTTTACACTCGTCTAAAAACTTATTTTGTAAGGCTTCATCTTCTATAAAGAAAACAGCATTCATTCTACTTCTATCTTCTTTAGCTACATAGGTTTTGAAAAAAGGTAAACTATCGATAGTGTTGTAGAGTAAAGTTGATTTCTGAAGACTTCTTCTTTCCATTTCTTTCAGTCCTCCTTCTTTCTTTATCCAGCGAAGTGTAAGCAATGCAATATACACTGCCAGTACAGGAGGTGTATTCATTAAAGAACCAGCATCAATATGCTTTCTATAATCCATGATGGTAGGAACAGTACGTTGTAAGTTTTGTAAAAAGTCTTTCTTAACTACTACAACCGTTACACCAGCCGCACCCATATTCTTCTGTGCTCCAGCATATATCAAAGAGAATTTATTGAAAGGAATTTCTCTGCTGAAAATATCACTGCTCATATCAGCAATTAAAGGAACTTCCGTTTCAGGAAAAGAAAACCATTGAGTACCTTCTACCGTATTGTTGCTGGTAAGGTGTAAATATTTATTTTCAGCCCCAATAGCAAAGTCTTTATTAATATAAGTATAATTCTTATCCTTAGAAGAAGCAACCACATTTACTTTACCGAATAAAGAAGCTTCTTTAGCAGCCTTACTTCCCCATACACCATCGTCGCAATAAGCGGCCGACTGATTATTGTCCAGCAGATTCATTGGTACTTGCATAAACTGCGTTGTAGCACCTCCTTGTAAAAATAAAACTTCGTAGGAATCATCTAACTGCATCAGCTCTTTTACTATTGCTCTTGCTTCTTCCATTACCGGCACAAACCAAGGCGATCTATGACCTACTTCAGCAATGGATAAACCAATGCCATTAAAGTCTATCAATGCCTGTGCTGTTTGCTCCAATACTACTTTTGGTAATACAGATGGTCCGGAATTAAAATTGTGCTTCATAACTACTTTATGGGGTGGCAAATGTAAGATTAAACGATGATTAAGCAGTCTATAATAGTATTGAGTGTTTAAAACTGAGTTACATAAGGGTTTGCATCATCAGTAAAAGTTCTTAAAACCTATTCAAATCCTTAAAAAGCTGATGCTTTTAAGCGGTTAATCAACAAAATTGGAGACACCACCACTTACCGTAAATTTCATTGCTTCGGCAGGGGTAATATTGTGCATTATTCTTACTTTTTCCTTGGGCAAAATATAAGTAATGCCACTGATAGCATAAGAGTGTGGTACATAAACTACTATATGGTCTATTAAGTCGAAAGCACTGCCATCGGCTTGTGTAATAAAACCAACACGCCATACATCATTAGCATCTACATTTACGAGAACAGGTTTATCAAACTTCTTTTTATTACCTGCAAATGCCTCCAGAAAATCCTTAACAGAGGTATAAATAAATTTGATACCGGGGGTATTCTCCAGTACCTTATCCAGTATATCTACCAGTCGGGTTACTATAAAAGAAGACGATATTCTTCCTACTATAATAACGAGGGTAATAAATACTATAAATCCAATACCGGGTATTCTCTGCAGATTTCCATCTGCATCTTTAGTAATTAATTTTGGAAGAATACTGTGTATGATGGATGGCAAGAAACCATCTACCATATTAAAAAGAGAGTAAATAACATAAAAAGTAATGCTAACAGGAGCCATTACCAACAGACCCTGCAAAAAATACTGCAATAGTCTTTTCAGATAAAGCTGTATACGAATAGAAAGTCTTTTATTGGCCATGATATTTAACTTACAGACTGCAAGTAATGGAGATTTTTGGAATTATGCATAAAAAACTTAGTATATATATTATTCTATCGTACCAAATTGATTAGTAAAATGAATTTTAGAAGATAGTTTGCTGTATACTTTTTTCTTTTTATGTTTGTTGTATAAACAATTCAACAATGAAACAAACAATCCTTTCTTTAATCGTTATCCTTTTGTTATTCAATTTTGCTTCTGCACAAGATACTATTCATTTAAAAACAACGCAACGACATAAAGTATTTACCGACAGATGCCCTCAATTATTGTTTGCCGAATTAGGAGGTCCAGGAATATTATCTGCAAACTATGATTTTCGTTTCAATAAAACAACTGATGGATTAGGAGCCAGAATAGGTTTGGGATATTTTACCTTAGGAACTGATAATAGTATCACTACTATACCTATAGGATTAAATTACTTATTGGGTAACAATGGGAAGTTTTTCGAAGTTGGCATTAATGAAACATTCTTAATGGCTCATTTTAGTAATTCAAGCACTGATTTTTCATTTTCAAGCAACAGTATAAATACAAATGTAAATTTCACAACTATGTGTCTGGGGTATAGAAGTCAACCCGACCAAGGTGGATTTAATTTCAGAGGTGGTTTAATGCCTATTTTCTTCCAAGGAAATACTGGCTATTCAATTTACTTAAGTTTCGGTTATAATTTTTAACATCAACAGCTATAAAATTGTAGACGCCATTGCTACTGGGCTCATTCCATTATCGCCGTTTGCATTGCTGGCTATTACTGCTACCTTAACTATTTCCATTGGTGTTAACCCGTTGAAAGTAACACTTATTTTAGTAGTGTTTTTAATACGTACCATGGTATCTGAAGGTATAAATATTTCACCCCCAACAACAGTAATATTAAATGACTCTTGCGTTGTTAGAATAAAACAATAATTAGTAGCTCCTTTTACTTTTGCAACCTTAGCTTTCATACCACCTCCACCAATTGCTTTTAAAGTTACCGAACCAGCTATGTTGGGTTTTATTCCTGCTCCTCTTTCATCGCTGGTGCTTTCAAATTCAGCGTTATGAATAATAGTTGCATTGCCATTAGCTATTTTATTTACAAATTCTGCTTGCGAATGCAAATAACTATTCAAAAGTAGTATAGAAGTATTGAAATTATCCTTAGCAACATCTCCATTTTTTCTTATACTATAAGCTATTGGAACTTTACCAGCAGCATCAGTCATAATTTTCAATGCAATTTCAGGAGAAAGAAAGTCATCATCATCTTTCATGGCCGATACTGTTCCCAATGCAAATGATGCCATTTTTAAAGGTTGCTTTATAGACCAGGATATTCTTACAATTACTTTTCTGG
This sequence comes from uncultured Chitinophagaceae bacterium, assembly GCA_903907815.1. Lineage (GTDB taxonomy): Bacteria > Bacteroidota > Bacteroidia > Chitinophagales > Chitinophagaceae > CANFLJ01. The sequence continues at coordinate 5,862 of CAIVPM010000429.1, forward strand.
ACATGATACTGAATTTTATAATTGATAAATAATACCTGCAAGTTAGTTAAGTTAAAATTGGTATTATATAATACTTTTACTTTCCTATATTGGATTAGAAAAAAACTGTATAAGAATTTTCTAAGGTTATATAACTTTATTACATTCCTATACAGGATTAAAACATTCCTATATAGGAATAAATAATTCTTATATAGGTCAATCATTTTCTTACATAGGATTTTTTAAAACTTATATAGGAATCAAAATTTCTTATACAGGAATGAAAATAGAATGTGTATGTTTGGTTTTCAACAGACTATGTAATCAACAGACTAAGCATATACAATAACATATTCATATTTTAGCTTAATAATACTAATAATAAATGATTGTAAATAGGGTTTGCTTAAAAACTCAGGAAAAGATTTTGACCAAATTTGGCTACTAAGTCCCATTTATAGCTTCTATTGCATATAATAAATCTACAATATAGTAAGGACAAAAGTGCTTGCCTCGTCAATCTGACAAGGTTTAGCACTAGGGCTATAGCAGCAATCCAGGATATACTGGTAGTAGGTAGTTTGGCTCTGATTTTATCTAATCCATACTTTACTTTTCCCTGACCAAACTTACCTTCTATTGGATTGCGCTCGCCCGGTCTTACATGATTTTTCACTGCCGTTGCACTAGGTCTGCCAAGTGGTTTTGCAATGAGTTTAATACCTAATGTTTTTAGCTGTTGACGGTTTTCTCTTGTACAATATATTCCATCAGCATGTACCTCAGCAGGATAATACCCCAACCTTTGTTTATACTTTTCTACTGATGGCATTAGGTACCCCCCTTCATTAAAGGCTTCCCATGAATGATGGTCAATAAAGGTATACCCTTCTACCAATGATACTTGTATCTTACTTCCGAACTCCACTTTAGCATTCTCTTTTCCTCTGACTATTGGTCTTACTTGTGGTTGATGTATACTGACTATTCTATGCTCTATCCTTTTTGAATGCGTTCGATGCATTTGTTCCTGTTGTTCATTTACCGTATGAAAAACCATCAGGTACTTTTGTTCTCGGGGAGTTAATGGAAATTCATGGTATTCTTTTAATAGCGTTTCAATGTGTCCAAGATTCCGTTTAAGATAGCGTATCTGCTGTCCATTAGATTTGTAAATCTCTTTATTGCTCTTCTGTTTTTTCTTCGCTGAATTTAAAAAAGCTTTGCGGGCTAACTGGCGATATGTCCTCACTTTGACTTTACCATGTAAAGCTGGGTTATACAGTTTATCTATGATCTCTTCACTTTTTTCACGAGCAGCATCCAGCAATTTCAAATCTGTTGGAAAGGTTATATTTTGTGGAGCTACCGTCGCATCCATTAACAGTTTACCTTTAGGTTTGTTTTCTGGCAAAGGATTCTCTTCCAATGCTGCTGTTACTAGTTCTTTTTCATCAGTTTCAACACTTCCTTTATCATCTACCGGCGGTTCTTTCTTGTCGCTTTCTTTCTTAATTCCCTGTTCAACTTCTTCATGCCTGATATTATGAATTACAATTATCTCATTAATCTTTGATAATATTTCAAAATTCAATCGCTCTCGGATTTCTACAAATAAAGAAGCTGAAAAAGGTGCTTCATTCGTAAAGCTGCTGTATCCAAGGAAGTATTGCATAAACATGTTCTCCCTAACTTGTTCTATGGTTTCTCTGTCAGTTAAATCAAGCAAATGCTTAATGATAATACATCCTAAAACAACTCTTCCGCTTATTGGTGGACGACCTTCTTTTGAAGTAAACAGCTTATCGTAATAGGGTACAATGTTATCCCAAGCAATAACCTTTCCCAACTTAACCCAACGATTTTCTTTTGACAATTTTTGCTCAAAAGGTGTTTCAAATCCATCCAATGTTAATTGATTTGGACTGACATAAGATGGTGTTGATGCACGCTTTCTGGTGCCTTTTTCAGTATTACGTTGCATCTGAATTTCAGTTTATTCTCTGAAACCCAAATATAATAAGCTTTTTTAGTTCCTAAGCAAACCCTA
>CAIVPM010000430.1 GCA_903907815.1 uncultured Chitinophagaceae bacterium
CATGATTATTTTATATAAAATTAATTAATAAGAGGGGAAACATTTCAGTCAACTTGTCATTACAAAATCAAAGTCTATTGTATCGTTGTTAAAATAGTATGACAAAATGTCAATAAACAGTCTTAACTTATTACTTTTGCTGTGCTAAGAAAAATACTATAAGAAAGGATGCAGGAATTAGATTCAAAAATAATAGACGAAACAAAACAAGGGGAAGCGCTTGCTCCATTTGTAAATGACCCCAATATATATCAAAAGCATTTTTACATTGAAAGTTATGGCTGTGCTATGAACTTCAGCGACAGTGAAATAGTAGCTTCAATATTAAATAAAGAGGGTATTGGTGCTACCAATATAATGGAAGAAGCTGACCTGATATTCTTAAATACCTGTTCTATCAGAGAAAAGGCAGAACAAACTGTTCGTAAACGCCTTACTGAATTTAGAAAAGAGAAAAAGAATCGCCCTGGATTGTTAATTGGTGTTCTGGGTTGTATGGCTGAAAGACTAAAAACTAAGTTGCTGGAAGAAGAGAAGCTGGTTGATTTAGTAATTGGGCCAGATGCATACCGTTCATTACCTCAATTGATTGCCGAAGCAGAAACTGGTCAAAAGGCAGTAAACGTTTTACTTAGCCGAGATGAAACTTATTCTGACATCTCCCCTATCCGTCTTAGTAGTAATGGAGTATCTGCATTTATTTCTATAATGCGTGGTTGCAATAATATGTGTAGTTTTTGTGTGGTTCCTTTTACCCGTGGTAGAGAACGTAGCAGAGACGCCAGATCTATTGTTGCAGAAGCAGAAGACCTGTTTAGCAGGGGCTTTAAAGAAGTAACTTTATTAGGACAGAATGTAGATAGTTATAACTGGATTAATGAAGAAACAAACGAGGAAATAACCTTTGCAAAACTGATGGAGAAAGTAGCATTGGTATCTCCCAAACTAAGAGTACGTTTCAGCACTTCTCATCCTAAAGATATTACCGACGACGTATTATATACCATTGCAAAATACCATAACATCTGCAACTACATTCATCTTCCAATTCAAAGTGGCAGCACCCGTGTACTACAACTGATGAATAGAACATATACCCGTGAATGGTATCTGGCAAAAGTAGACAGGATAAGACAAATTATTCCAGACTGTGGCATTAGTTCTGATGTAATTTCAGGCTTTTGTACGGAAACAGAAGAAGACCATCAGGATACTATCACTGCAATGGAATATAGTAAGTACGATTTAAGCTATATGTACTTTTATAGCGAACGCCCTGGAACACTTGCTGAGAAAAGGTATGAAGATGATATACCACTGGAAGTTAAGAAAAGAAGATTACAGGAAATTGTAGATGTTCAATATAGATTATCCAAAGAGAGTAATGAAAGAGATCTGGGTAAAACTTATGAAGTTCTGATAGAAGGAAATAGTAAGAAAAATGAGAACGATTGGATGTCCAGAACATCGCATAATAAAGTAATTATTTTCCCTAAAGGAAATCATGGTTTCCAGAAAGGGGATTATGCAACTTTAAAGGTAATTAGCTGTAATAAGGCTACATTGATAGGAGAATTGGTTAATTAGCTAATATGATAATGTGCAGATTAGCTAATTAATACAAAGAATGGTTTAAAACAATAAAAAATGTCACTTCAATCAATAAAAACAAGGTTTGGGATAATAGGTAATTCGCCAGCACTAAATCATGCACTTGATACTGCTATTCAGGTAGCTCCTACCGAATTAACTGTATTGATAATGGGTGAAAGTGGTGTAGGAAAAGAAGCATTCTCTCAGATTATTCATGCACTTTCTGCCAGAAAGCATAACTCTTTTATTGCTGTAAACTGTGGCGCCATTCCTGAAGGCACTATTGATTCAGAATTGTTTGGTCACGAAAAAGGGTCCTTTACTGGTGCTGTAGAAAGCAGGAAAGGTTATTTTGAAACGGTGAGTGGAGGTACTATATTCCTAGATGAGATTGGTGAAATGCCTTTAGGTACTCAGGCAAGACTCTTAAGAGTATTGGAGACTGGTGAATTTATAAGAGTAGGTTCTTCTAAAGTGCAAAAGACCGATGTAAGAGTAATTGCTGCAACCAACAGAGAATTGAGAGATGCAGCAGAAAGAGGAAAGTTCAGAGAAGATTTGTACTATCGTTTAAATACCGTTCCTATAAGAGTTCCTTGTTTACGGGAACGTAAAGAAGATATCAATTTACTATTCAGAAAGTTTGTAGTTGATTTTTCTGACAAATACAAAACCTCGCCTATTCAACTGACTACTGAAGCTAAGGTACTTTTAGCAGAATATCCTTTCCCTGGAAACATTAGAGAGCTTAAGAATATTGCAGAACAAGTATCTGTTCTTACCAAAAAAGATATTCTGGATGAACAGGAATTGCAGAAATTTATTCCAGAGAGAGGTGGCAATAGATTACCAGTTTTGGTAGGACATAACAATAACCACATTAATCAATCGAACGATTTTTCGAACGAAAGAGAAATTCTGTACAAACTATTTTTCGATATGAAAAATGATGTTACAGAATTAAAGAAGATGTTCTTAGAGATATTAAAGAATCCTGCCTTATCTACTCATGCATCCAATTTGATGCACGAAACTTTACTGTCTGATTTACCTTCGAACTATGACAATCAGATGCAAAAAGGTAGAAATAATCAACCTACTATACTCAATAATTCCTTTGAGAAGCCTGTTTTGTTAACCGAAGAAGAAATTCAGCAACACGAAGAAGTAGAAGAAGGTTTGTTGAGTTTAGCTTCTATGGAAAAAGATCTTATCATTAAAGTATTGGCTAAGCATAAGTTTAAGAGAAAAGATGCTGCCTTAGAGTTAGGTATCAGTGAAAGAACATTGTACAGAAAGATTAAAGACTATGATTTAGAAGATGATGAATAATAAAATTATAATAACATTTCTGGCTGCTGTAATTATTTTATCAGGATGTCGTGTTTCTTATTCTCTAAGAAACGTTTCTATACCGCTGGAAGTAAAAACGGTAAAGATTTCTTATTTCGAGAATAAGGCCAGATATATAAACCCACAGTTAAGTCCGAAGCTGACCGACAAACTTACCCAAACAGTTGCCAGTCAAACCAGGCTTACCAGTACAAACCGCGATGATGCTCATTATCAGATAAGTGGGTATATATCAGATTATAGTGTAACTACTTCTTCTATTTCTCAGCAAAATGCAACAACAAATAGGTTGACGGTAGCTGCTCATATCGTATTTTTAAATACACTTGACAACAAAACCGACGAGTTTGATGTAAATACTAATCTGGATTTCGATGCAAATCTGTCTTTACAACAAGCAGAAACAGGTAAAACTGAGGAAATTGTGAAGAATCTTACCGATCAGATATTCAATCATATATTTTCTAATTGGTAATGTAAAAAAAATATTTTTAATTTGCTGACTGAGGAAATTAAACTTTAGCTTTGACGGTCATTTTTAAACTGCAAAAACTATCATGAATTCTATAATCGAAAATACATTGTATAACCTTACTTCTCATAGAAATTTTGAGGAGATAAGCGAAGATCAGATTTCTAAGATAGCAAATGATTATCCTTATTTTGCTCCTAGTCAATTGCTGTATAGTCTTAAATTAAAGAAGGAATTTAATTATAGAACTCCTTCTCAAATAAACAGGACTTCTATATTTTTCAATAATCCAGAATGGTTTAGTTACCATTTACAAGGAGAAGAAAGTAACGCTTTTGAAATTCCTCATTTTGACACTATCAATGTTAAAGAAGAGCCTGTAGCGGTTGAGCATATAGCAGAGCCTATTGAAGAAAAGACCTCTGATAATCAACACTTTCAACATATTGACATTCCTAGTCTGGAAGCAGTTCAGGGAATAATGACTGGGGGAGCTATAGCTGCAATTGCAGTAGAAGAAGCAAAAGCTCCTTCTGAATTTAAAAACGAATTTGAACCTACTGTTACAGAACATCATTCAGAGACTGCTGTTGCTGAAGTACAAACAGTTGCTGATACAATACATTCTGTAGATGAATACGATGAAGCATTTACGGATGAGCAGGAAAATGAAGAAGGTTCTGAAGAATCTGATGCAAACTTTCAGATGTCCATTCCTCAAAGCATTTCTAACCAACTAGCAGATGCAAAGGCTGGTCTACATAAGAATTTATCGGGAGATGCTTTAGAAATAAATTATAACAACGAGCCTCATCATGCGGTAGATTACTTTGATTCTCAAGGCATTAAACTGGATTTATCTAAAATGCCTCAGGATAAACTTACTCGTCAGCTATTAAAATTCACTGACTGGTTAAAGCATGTAAAAACAGCTAATCCTAATCCAAAAGACTTAGGTACAGAGCCTGAACTGGAAACTAAAGTAGAATCCAGTGCTCAACATTCTAACGATTTAAGAGAGATTTATACAGAAACAATGGCCGAAGTTTATGCCAAACAGGGTAAACTGGAGAAAGCAATTCAGATTTATATAAAATTAAGTTTTTTAAATCCTGATAAAACCGCTTTCTTTGCCAAAAAGATTCAAGATTTAAAAGGAATATAAAATGGTAATATTTTTTAGTGTACTTGTAGTACTAGTATGTGTTTGCCTAGGTTTTTTCATATTGATACAAAATCCTAAAGGCGGTGGATTATCTGGCAACGTAGGTGGTGTAGGTAATCAATTAATGGGTGTTAAACAAACAACCGATGTATTGGAGAAAGGTACCTGGATATTTGCCAGTGCTTTAGTTATCCTTGCTTTAACTTCCGTAATGTTTTTAAAGACAAAGCATTCTGCAGCAACAGAAGATAAAAGCTTAATACAACAAATTAATACCAGTCAGCCTGCTACTCCTAAAAAGTAGTCAGTAGTTTTTCTGGAATCATAAGCCTGCTTAGATGTACATCTAAGCAGGCTTTCTGTTTTATTTAATTAATGGAACTATTGTTTAATTGATTAATTGTTTGTTCTAATTCAAGCAATTAACGTCAATACAGAGGAGGGACTAGATAGTATAATAATCATTATTTACATGGCTAAATTAATACTTGTAGTAACACTCCATATATAAGTTTGATGTGTTTTGGAAGAGAACATAACAAACTAACTTTTGGATTGATGTGTTTAGGAGGAGAACACATCAAACTAACTTTTGGATTGATATGTTCATGAGTTGAACACATTAAACTAATTTTTGGATTGATATGTTCGTGAGTTGAACACAATAAACTAACTTTTGGATTGATGTGTTTAGGATGAAAACATATCTAAATTACTTTTAGATTGAAGTTATTGATTAAACAAAGTAACGCTTAAGTCATAGTAGTTGTAAAAAAAGACAAGAGATAGAAAGATACATATTATTGTAGTCTCCTATCTCCTGTCTCCTATATTCTATCTCCTAATTGTAAAAACTATCCTGCTTTAGCTACAGATTTAGATTTTACAATAGTAAATATTCTGGTAAGATTAAAACCAAATCTTGTATCACTTCCAAACTTTCCAGTTGTTTCATGAATA